>NZ_BAABRP010000005.1:0-70000 GCF_039545055.1 Deinococcus carri | reverse complement strand
GCCGGTGCCCGCGCCCTACATGGCCCTGAGGGCCGAGGTGACGGCGAGTAGCGGCGCTGCCGATGCGGCCGCCCCCAAGATCAACGCCCTGGGGGAACTGCGCGGCCTGTACCGCTACGCCCTCTCCACGCCCTTCACGCTGCCCGCCAACAGCACGGTGACGCTGCCCTTCCTGACGCCTAAGCTGACGCAGTTCGAGCGTTACGCGGGGCTGAACACCTACTTCACGCCGCAGAACACCGACGGTACCCTCAGCCGTTTCTACCGCCTGAAGGCCGATCAGCGCCTGCCCGGCGGCAGCCTGACCGTGCGCGAGGAGGGCCGCATCGTGGGGCAGACCCAGATTTCCGAGACGGCGCGGGGCGAGGAAATCGAGTTCAGCCTCGGCAACGACCCCGACGTGCGCTACACGCGGGCCGTGCAGACCGTCAGCAGCGAGAAGAACGACAAGGGCAACGTCGTGCGGACCACCTACAAGGTCACCTACACCTTCGAGAACGGCAAGGATCGCCCCGTCCGCGCCGAGGTCACGGAGCGCGTCGGCGGCCGCCGCATCACCATCGACGGCGTCGTCAGGGGCCAGAACCCCGCCGCCGAGCTGCGTGTGGACGTGCCCGCGAACGGCAAGGCGACGAAGACGTTCACGCTGGTGGTGGACAACAGCTAGGGAAGCGGCCAGCTTCCAGCAACCAGTAGGAGCAACGCCCCAGCCTATGCCGGGGCGTTGCTTTTTTGCTGGCCGCTGGCGGCTGGTCGCCGGAAGCTCTAAACAATCCCCTCCAGATACGCCCGCACGTCCGCCTTCACCGGCATGAAATACATGTGCTGGCCGCGCTCGCGGGCAAAGGTGAGGGCCTGGGTGGCAAAGGTGCGGTTCCAGTCGAGGGTAGGCTGGAAGGCGCGGGGAAAGACGGCGTGGTTGCGTGCCCGCCAGTAATTGAGGGAGGCGTCGGTCAGCACGGAGGTGGCTCCCCACCACACCTCGGCCTCCGCGGGAATCAGGTCGGCATAGGCGTCCATCAGGCGCAGGTCGAAAAAGGGCTGGGTGAAAAAACCGCAGGCTCCCGCGTCCAGCTTGCGTTCCAGATAGTCACGCTCGTGCGCGAAGCTCTGGCGGTAAGGGTCGAGGCCCGCGTAGACCCGCACGTGTGGCAACTCCCGCCGGAAGCGGCGGATGGCCCGCACCGCGTCAACGTCATAGACACGCGAACTCATGTCGGCGGGGGCGTCCCCGGTGATGACCAGCACCTCGTCGATGCCCGCAGCGGTCAGCGTCTCGGCCATCGGGAGTGGTTCCACCGGGTTCAGGTCCACCGCCCGCACGTGCGGAATCGCCCGGTAGCGGGGCCGGGCGAGCGTGCAGCCCTGCCACGAGCGCGTGGAGTACCGGGTCAGGTCCACCACATTCACCGTGTCCACGCCCGGCAGATGCGCGGCGACCGCCTCCAGCTCGGCCCGCAGTCCCGAACGGCTGCGGGGAACGAGTTCGATGGAGATGCGGGTCACCGGGCACCGCCTGAGGCGGCGGGTCTAGCGGTCAAAGGGTCTAACGGTCGAACGGAACGCTCGGTCGACGGTTCGACGGTTTGGCGGTCAGACACCGCCGGGTCATACGCCAGAATTGGTCCCAGCCACCGCTCCGCAACCGAAAGCGTCCAGCCCTTGCGCTCTGCGTAGTCCTCCACCTGGTCGCGCCCGATGCGGCCCACCGCGAAGTAGTGCGCGTCCGGGTGGGCGAAGTACAGCCCCGAAACGGCGGCGGCGGGAAACATCGCCCCCGACTCGGTGAGCGAGAGGCCGACCTCCTCCGCGCCCAGCAGGCCAAAAAGGGTGCGTTTCTCGGTGTGGTCGGGCTGGGCGGGGTAGCCGGGGGCCGGACGGATGCCCTGGTAGCGTTCCCGGATCAGGTCGTCGTTGCCCAGTGCCTCGTCCTCCGCGTAGCCCCAGTAGCGCACGCGCACGTCGCGGTGCAGCTTTTCCGCGAACGCCTCGGCCAGCCGGTCGGCCAGCGCCTTGACCAGAATCGCGCTGTAATCGTCGTGCTGCGCCTCGAAGCCGCGGGCGAGTTCCTCCGCGCCGTGGATGGCGACCGCGAACGCCCCGAGGTGGTCCCCCTTCAACGCCACGAAATCGGCCAGCGCGGTCGTGGGGGTGGGTTGGTCGCGCTGCTGGCGGAGGGTATGGAGGAACGCAGAAGGCTGATGGCTGATGGCTGATGGCCCAGTCAGGCTTCCGCTTTCGCTGTCCTGGCCTTCTGCCTTCTGCCTTCCGCCTTCCGCAAAGACCTCGATGTCATCCCCCACCCGCCGCGCCTCCCACAACCCGATCACGCCGCGCGCCGTCAGCAGCCCCTCGTCCACGATGCGTTTCAGGAGGGCCTGCGCGTCGCCGAACAGGCTGCGGGCCTCCGCGCCGCGCAGGGGGTCGGTCAGGATGTTGGGGTAGATCCCCTTCATCTCCCAGGCGATGAAAAAGGGCGTCCAGTCAATGTAGTCCAGCAGCTCGGCGATGGGCTGCTCGATGATGTGGCGGCCCGGTTCGCGCGGGGCGGGGGGCAGGGCGGGGGAGAGGCGGGGCGCGCGGGCGCGGGCCTGCGCGAGGGGAATCAGGCGGACCTTGCGCTCGCCGTGCCGTTCGCGCAGGGCGGCATATTCCTCCCGCACGCGCTCGCGCAGGGCCTCCGGCTGCGAGAGGAGGTCGCCCACCACACCCACCGCGCGGCTGGCATCGGCCACGTGGACCACCGTGCCGCTATAGGCGGGGTCGATCTTGACGGCGGTGTGGGCGCGGCTGGTGGTCGCGCCGCCGATCAGCAGCGGGGTGTCCAGGCCCCGGCGGGTCATCTCGCGGGCTACGTTCACCATCTCGTCGAGGCTGGGCGTGATCAGGCCGGAGAGGCCGATCACGTCCGCCCCCAGCTCGCGCGCGGTGTCCAGAACCTTCTCGGTGGGGACCATCACGCCGAGGTCGGTCACCTGATAGCCGTTGCAGGCCAGCACCACGCCCACGATGTTCTTGCCGATGTCGTGCACGTCGCCCTTCACGGTCGCCAGCAGCACCTTGCCCTTGCCGCTCTGCCCGCCCGCCGCCTTCTGGGCTTCGAGGTAGGGCGTGAGGTGGGCCACCGCGCGCTTCATCACGCGAGCCGACTTGACCACCTGCGGCAGAAACATCTTCCCGGCCCCGAACAGGTCCCCCACCACGTTCATGCCGTCCATCAGCGGTCCCTCGATGACCGCCAGTGGCGAGCCGAGGAGTTGATAGGCCTCCTCCGCATCCTCGACCACGTGGTCGGTGATGCCGCTGACCAGCGCGTGCTTGAGGCGCTCGGCCACGGGCAGTTCACGCCAGGCACTCTGCTGGCCCGCCTCGCGTTTCACGTCCTTGTAGCTCTCGGCGAGATGGATCAGGCGCTCGGTGGCGTCCGGGCGGCGGGCCAGGATCACGTCCTCCACCGCGTCGCGCAGCTGCGGCTCGATGTCCTCGTACACGGCGAGCATACCCGCGTTCACGATGCCCATATCCAGCCCCGCGCGGATGGCGTGGTACAGGAAGACGGCGTGCATCGCCTCGCGGACGTGGTTGTTGCCGCGGAAGCTGAAGGACACGTTGGAAATGCCGCCCGACACCAGCGCCCCCGGCAGGTTCGCCTTGATCCAGCGGGTCGCCTCGATAAAGTCCAGCGCGTAGCGGTCGTGTTCCTCCATCCCCGTCGCCACCGTCAGCACGTTGGGGTCGAAGATGATGTCCTGGGGAGGGAAGGTGGCCTGCTCGGTCAGCAGGCGGTAGGCGCGGGAGGTGATCTCGATGCGGCGTTCCAGATTGTCCGCCTGGCCCTGCTCGTCGAAGGCCATCACCACCGCCGCCGCCCCGTAGCGCCGCAGCAGCCGGGCGCGTTCCAGGAACTTCTCCTCGCCGTCCTTGAGGGAAATGCTGTTCACCACCGCCTTGCCCTGTACCCGCTTGAGGCCCGCTTCCAGAATCTCCCAGCGGGAGGAATCGAGCATCAGCGGCACGCGCGAGATGTCCGGCTCCCCGGCGAGCAGGTTCAGGAACTTGACCATCGCGGCCTCGCCGTCGAGCATCCCCTCGTCGAAGTTCACGTCCACGAGCTGCGCGCCGTTTTGCACCTGCTGACGCGCAATCCCCAGGCCCGCGTCGTAGTCGCCCGCCAGAATGGCCTTGCTGAACTTCGGGCTGCCGGTCACGTTGGTCCGCTCGCCCACGTTCACGAAGTTGGTTTCGGGGGTGACGGTGAAGGCTTCCAGGCCGCTGAGGCGCAGGTAGGGCGGGAGACGGGGCGCGGTGCGCGGGGGCAGGTCCGCCACCGCCTCCGCAATCGCGCGGATGTGGTCGGGCGTCGTGCCGCAGCAGCCGCCCACGATGTTGACCAGGCCCTCCTCGGCAAAGGAGCGCAGCACCGCCGCCGTGTGTCCCGGCGTCTCGTCGTACTCCCCGAAGGCGTTGGGGAGGCCCGCGTTGGGGTGGACGCTGACCAGCGTTTCGGCGTTGGCCGCAATCGCCCGCAGGTGGGGCCGCAGCAGGTCGGCTCCCAGCGCGCAGTTCAGCCCCACGCTGAAGACGCCTGCGTGTTCGGTGCTGACCACAAAGGCCTCCGGCGTCTGCCCGCTCAGCGTGCGTCCCGAGGCGTCCGTGATGGTGCCCGACAGCATGATGGGCAGCGTCTTGCCCGTCTGCGCAAAGGCTTCCTCGCAGGCGAACAGGGCCGCCTTCGCGTTCAGTGTGTCGAACACCGTTTCAATCAGGATCAGGTCCGCCCCGCCCGCAATCAGCCCCTCCACCTGCTCCACGTAGGCGGCGACCAGATCGTCGAAGGTCACGTTGCGGAACTCGGGCCGCTCCACGTCGGGCGAGAGGGTGGCGGTGCGGTTGGTCGGCCCCACCGACCCGGCCACCCAACGGGGCCGCCCGTCGCGGGCCTCGAACTCGTCGGCGACCTCGCGGGCCAGCCGCGCCCCCGCCTCGTTCATGGCGCGGGCCAGATGCTCGGTCCCGTAGTCCGCCTGCGAGATCACGGTCGAATTGAAGGTGTTCGTGCTGGCGATGTCCGCCCCCGCCTCGAAATAGGCGCGGTGGACCTCGCGAATGACCTCGGGCCGGGTGAGTTGCAGCAGGTCGAAGTTGCCCCGGTACATCCTCATGGGGTCAGCGCTGTCCCAGCGGAAGTCCCCTTCCGTCAGCCCCGCGCGCTGGAGCATGGTGCCCCACGCGCCGTCCAGCACCAGAATCCGTTCCCGCGCGTGTGCGCGAATGTCGCGTGTGTCCGCCACCTTCTCACCTCAATTGAAACAGGCCGCCTCTCCCGGCGGCCCATGAAACCTCGAATACGCCTGAAAAAGCGCCGCCTCTGGGCCATCGTTCCCCGCTCTTGCGCCATCGTCGGCACACCCGTGCGGGGCCTTCCAGAAGGGGCACCATTGCCGTGATGAGGGCCGGTTGCCGCGCCGTCACCGGGTCTGGAATCCCCTCGGGCGCTCAGGATGACCGTGCTCTCGCGGCACGACGCATGCAGTCTAGCGCGGGCGGGGCGGGAGAAAAGGTGAGAGGGGCAGACAAGGGACGGAAGGCAGAAGGCAGAAGGCAGAAGGCAGAAGGCAGAAGGCAGAAGGCAGAAGGCAGAAGGCAGAAGGCAGAAGGCAGAAGGCAGAAGGCAGAAGGCAGAAGGCAGAAGGCAGAAGGCAGAAGGCAGAGCGTGAAAGCCTTCACGACCCCCACTTACCCCTTACCCCTTACCCCTGACCCCTCCCCCTCACAGATGATCCAGCCTCCCCCCATCCACCACCAGCCCCGTCCCCTGCACGAAGGCGGCGTCGCGCGAGGCCAGAAAGGCGATGGCCGCGGCGAGGTCGGCGGGCTGGCCCACGTCGGCGGGGTTGATCTTCTCGACGCCGCTTTTCACGTTGGGGTTGTTCCACAGCATCGGGGTGTCCACCGCGCCGGGCAGGACGGCGTTCACGCGGATGCCGCGCGGCCCGCCCTCGATGGCGGCGCTGCGGGTCAGTGACAGCAGGGCGGCCTTGGCGGCGGCGTAGGGGGCCACCAGCGCCTCGGTTTCGCGCGCGTGGATGCTGGACACGTTGACGACCGCGCCGCCGGGCTTCATTACCTCGAAGGCCTGGCGGATAAAGGAAAAGGCCCCCAGCAGGTCCACGGCCAGCACGCGCTGCCAGTCCTGCACGTTCAGTTCGGTGAGGGGCTTGAAGGTCATCAGCCCGGCGTTGTTCACGATCACGTCGAGCTGGCCGAAGTGCGTGACAGTCTGCTGCACGCAGGCCTCGACCTGGGCCGGGTCCGAGACGTCACACGCCACGCCCAGCGCATCGGGGGCACCGGCGGCGCGGACCTCGGCGGCGGCCTGCGTGGCCTGCTCGCCGTTCAGGTCGGCAATCACCAGGCGGCCCCCCTCCTGCGCGAAGCGGCGCGCCGCCGCCAGGCCGATGCCACTGGCCGCCCCCGTCACGATCACGACGGCATTCTCGAAGCGGCGGCACGTCACGGAGGGTTCGGTCGGGGTGGTCTGGGGTTGCGTCATGATGGCTGGCCTTTCTGTGGTGCTGGGGTCTGAGCGGGTGTGGCCTGAGCTGCTGTGGTCTGGGGAGGCTGGGGAGGAGGAGGTTCGGGGGTCACAGCCCGCGGGGTCGGGTCGGTCTGGGTGGGAGTTGTCGCCTGGCTGACCTGCTGAAAGACGCGCGCCTGGGCCTGGGCGTTCTGCACGGCCTCGCCCCCCTGCTGGCTGGGCGGGAAGACCGGGACCGTCAGCACGACGCTCTGGGTGGGCAGCACGTCGCACCACTCGCCAATCAGTCGGCGGTATGCCTCCCCGACGGGCCGGATGTTGCGGTCCAGGTCGTACAGGCCCAGCGGATTCACGTTCCCGTTGTTCTCGCGCAGGGCCGAGTCCCAGTCCACCTGATCGGTGAGGGAATACCAGGTGAAGCCCACGATGGGCAGGCCGTCGTTGCGCACCCGCAGCACGTTGGCCCACTCCTTGCGCAGCCAGCGCACCGCCTCGTCCCCGGCTGGCCCCTGGGTGAAGTTCGTCTCGGTGTGCATCACGGGGAGGCCGTAGCGGGCGTAGTACTGGTTGGTGATCACCGAGTACCCGAAGATTTCCCCGCTCGCCTCCGTCTGCCCGTCCGGGTGAACGAGGTGCTCGTTGGTGACGTAGTAGTCGTTGCCCATGATGCAGTGGTGCTTGAGGTTGTGGCGCAGGAAGAAGTGGTACTCGTCCCGCGTCATGCCGTTGTCCAGCAGGTATTCGTACATTTCCGAACTGACCTGTTGGCCGTAATTGAGGTCCAGCGACAGAAAACGCACCGCGTTGAGCGTCTCGGCGCGCCCGATGGCCTGGGGGTTCTCGGCGTGAAAGTACTCCGAGGACTCGCTCTGGATAAAGATGGCGTCGGGGCGTTCCCTGAGGATGGCGTGCATGGCGAGGATGTTGGCCCGGACGATGTGCTTGAGGGCCGTCACGAAGGCGGGGTCGGTGCTGAGCTGCTCGTTCCACCAGCCGTAGCGGGCCGAGAAGAGCGCGCAGACGTACATCTCGTTGACCGGCGTGTAGAGCTGCACCCAGGGAAAGCGCCGCGCAAAGGCCCCGGCGTAACGCGCGAACTGTTCCGGGAAGTCGGGGTTCTGGAAGTTCCCCACCCAGTCCGGCACCCCGAAATGGCACAGGTCCACGATGGGCGTGATGTTCCGCGCCCGCAGCCCCGCGAACGTCTCGTCTGCAAAGGACCAGTCGTAGCGGTCCGGCCCGGTCCAGGTCGTGTGGATGGGCGGCCCATAGCGCAGAAACGAGATGCCCAGTTCGGACACGAGGTCGAAATCCTTCTGCCAGAAGTCGTAGTGGCGGCATTTTGCCATCTCGTCCTGCCGGACCCGGCCGCCCTGGATCGTGGGATAGGAGTTCTCGATGCCGGTGGCGAACATGAAGTAAATCAAGGCGCGGACCTCTTTCGCGGCGCGCGGGTGTGGGAGTGCGTGACGCTGCCCGCCAGTCTGCCTGCCGCGCCCTCTGAGGCAGATGAAACCCTCAAGAAAGGCTCAAGCCTCGGAGGCGGCTCAGGGGCATGGCTCGGGCTGGAACGTGGGTGTCCGATGCATCTCGTTCGACTTTGGCGACCTGACCGCCCACACCCGCGCCCCTGCCGTGGGCCTCTGAAAAGGCGAGGCGAGACGGTGCACGACGACTTGGTGGTCTACGGGGTGCTGGTGGAGGAGCTGTAGCAGGGCAGTTACCGGGGAATGATTTTTGGTGACTGCCCCTCGTTGCCGTGCCAGTCGAAGCGGGCTACAAATACACCGCAGGCGTCTTTGTGCTGTGCATAGAAGAATTTGGAATCTGCCCAACGTTTTAGATAGGCCGCATCTTTATAGCTGTAGTCGTTGATGTTACCGCAGTTGGTGCGAGCTGGAATCCACAGGTTTAAACGTGTTGCCTCGCCTGTCTTCAGGTTGTTCCGGACCAGCTCTACCTGCCGCAGCTCGGGGTAAGCGAGTTGACTTTGCAGGTGCCTGAACAGGATTTCGCCTTGACCAGTGGTCAGGGGGCGGCCCACATCGGTATTTTCCCAAAGCGACTTGCCGTCGCTCAGGCGGAAGCCCGTATTGTCCACGTGCCAGTGTTCGCCCCCGGTGGTATGGGAAATCCAGAGAACCGAATCCACCACGCTCCAGCCCGGAAAGTTCCGGTTACCGTCTGACGCCTCGTACAGCCTTCCATCAACCTGCCGCTTCCAGAGCAGCCTTCCACCTGGTTTCTCGTACAGCGTGATGGTCAGCTTCCTTGTTCCATACTCGACGCTCCCCTGCTCCGTGAATGCGACATAGAACTTTCCTGCCGCTCCAGCAGTAGCAATCCCCGGTCCGCCGCCCGCATAGGCTGTGCTGCCAAGCAGGAATGGGAGGAGCAGGGCCAGGATTCGCCGCATGTCGGGAGTTTACCGATTCACCCCATCGTCTCCAATACCCCTGGATAGCGGCAGGGCTTCAAGCAGAACGAGTTGGTGGTGCGGGCGCAGGCGGTGGAGGTGCTGTGGCTGAGGATGAGCGCAGCGCCGGGTGCTAGTCCGCAAAAATGGCGTCGAGCTGGCCCGGAAGGCTGGAGAGGTCGGTGCATTGCCACTGAGCAGCCGGGTCGTTTTTCCTGACCAGGACCGCGGGAAGCCCCACAGCCCGCGCCCCCTGAACATCGGCCCTGATGTTGTCGCCAATCATGCAGACCTGCTTCGCCTCCCCCAGTGATTCCAGGACAAGGCGGAAAGCTCGTGGATGAGGTTTCTCGAATCCCGTTTCTGCGGAGTTGAAGACCTGTAAGAAGTGCCCACTCAGGCCCAGGGCTTTCAGTAACTCACGGAACTCTGGCACATGGTTGGTCAGAATGACGTGCCGCCAGCCCAGGACGCTCAGATGTTCCAGCGTCGTTCCCGTATCGGGATAGACCTCCCAGTGCTGCGGGTCAGTGTAGTGCCGCTGAACCTCGCCCGCCAACCTGCGAGCCACCGTGGCGTCGAGGCCGGCCGCCTGGTAGGCCTGCTCAAACACGGGATGGAGTTCGCCCCACCAGGCATGGGCGGGCAAGACGGGGTATTCATCCTCGGGCGCATGCCAGCGGAAGCCCGTCTGGAGCCAGGGCCGGAGATGCTCCGGTTTCACCTGATGGCCTGGATGAACTTCACCGAGCACATGCAGAAGGGTGCCACTCCACATGCTGGGTCGGTGGGCCAGGGTGCCGTCGAAGTCCCAGATGAGGAGCTTCACCCCACCGTCTCCCGCGCCATCGGGTAACTCCCGATGATCTTCGCGTAACTGGCCTTTCTCAGCACCCCGGCAAGGGCCTGCGCCACCTGCGGGTCGCGGGCGTCTCCCTCGATGTCCACGTACATCAGGTAACTCCAGGCGCGGTCGCGGCGGGGGCGCGATTCGATGCGCGAGAGGTTCAGGCCGCGCAGCTCGTTCAGCGTCTCGACCAGAAAGCCGGGGGTGTGGCGCACGGCGAAGACCAGACTGGTCTTGTGCGGCACGTCGGCGTGGGCGGGTTCCTGGCACGACAGCAGCATGAAGCGCGTGAAGTTGAAGGGTTCGTCCTCGATCTCGCGGGCCAGAATCTCCAGGCCGTACAGCTCGGCGGCGCGGGCGGAGGCGATGGCGGCCTCGTCGCGTGCCCCCCGCGCCGCGAGGTCCTTGGCGCTTCCGGCGGTGTCGTGCGCGGCGACGGGTTGCAGGCCGTACTGGCGGATCAGGCCGGTACACTGGTCCAGCGCGGGCTGCTGGCTGGCGACCTTCCGCACGTCCTCCAGCCGGACGCCGGGGAGCGCCATCAGGCAGTGGGTGACACGCACCACCACCTCGCCCGCCACATGCAACTCCGTCTCGGTCAGGAGGTCGATGGCCTGGTGAATCGCGCCCATCAGACTGTTCTCGACCGGCAGCACGCCGTAGTCGGCCTCGCCGCTCTCCACCGCCCGCGCGACCTCGTGAAAGGTGGGAAAGCCGCGTGTGGTGACGCCCGCGTGGGGAATCCCCGCGCTGCCCAGGGCGTGCAGCGCCGCGATCTCGCCGTAGGCCCCGGGATTGCCCTGAAAGGCGACCGTGAGGTGCGGTGCGCCCGTCTGCTCTGTCTGCTTCACCTCGTGCGGCACGGTCCCCTGACCACTCATGGGGGCAGGCTAGCGCACCGCGTTCCAGGCGGGGGGACGTGGAGTAGACGTGGCCCGGGCAGCTCCGGCCAGCCGCGCAGGAGCTGGCAACCTTTCCGGGCACCGCCCTAGACTGTGGGGGTGTCTGTCCCTCACCTGCCCGACCCCATCCTCGACCTCGACGCGGCGGCCCTCAGCGCCGCAGTTCGCCGGGGGGACCTGACGGCGCTGGAAGTGACCCGCGCCTACCTGTCGCGCCTTCGGTCTTATAACCCTCGCCTGCACGCCGTCATCACCGTCAACGAGGCCGCCGAGGCCGACGCGGAGCGGCTGGACACCCTCCCCGAGGATCAGCGCGGGCCGCTGCACGGCGTCCCCCTCCTGATCAAGGACAACATTGACGTGGCGGGCCTGCCCACCACTGCCGGCAGCCTGCTGATGACACGGCATGTCCCGCAGGCCGATGCGCCGCTGGTCGCCCGGTTGCGGGCCGCCGGGGCCGTGATTCTGGGCAAGGCCAACCTGACCGAGTGGGCCAACTTCATGACGCTGGGGATGCCCAACGGGTACTCGGGGGCGGGGGGGCAGACCGTGAATCCCTGGGGCGCAGGGCTGGACACGGGCGGCAGCTCCAGCGGCAGCGGCGCAGCGGTCGCGGCCCGGTTGTGCGCGGCCGCCATCGGCACCGAAACCAGCGGCAGCATCCTGAGTCCCGCGCAGCAGAGCGGCGTGATCGGCCTGAAACCGACGGTGGGCCTGATTCCGCGCACGGGCGTCGTGCCCATCAGCCACAGTCAGGACACCGCTGGGCCGATCACCCGCAGCGTCCGCGACGCGGCCCTGCTCCTGGGCGTGATGGCCGGACCCGACGATGCCGACTCCGCCAGCCGCCGCCTCCCGGTACCCGACCTGACCCTGCAAGCGGACGCCCTGGCGGGTGCCCATATCGGCGTCCTGCGCGACCCGCCTGGCGGTCCCGTTAGCGAGGCCGAGCGGGCGGCCCTGGCCTGCGCCGAGGCCGCCCTGGCGAAGGCGGGCGCGACCTTGCAGGACGTGATGTTGCCGAGTGCCCCCGAACTCAGCGGCTGGCGGCTGGAGGTGCTGGTCTACGAGTTCAAGCACGACCTGAACGCCTACCTCGCGGGTGTGCGGGACGGCCCCCGCAGCCTGGCCGACATCATCGAGGCGAACGACGCCGACCCCGAACGCCTCCAGCGCTACGGGCAGACGCTGCTGCACGCCGCCCAGGGCACGCGGGGCGACCTCAGCGAGCGGGCCTACCGCGAGGCGCGCGCCCGCGACCTCGACCAGACGCGCACGCGCGGCCTCGACCCCCTCTTTGCCCTGGGCCTGGACGCACTGCTGTGGCCCGGTCTGCACGGCTACGCGGTGGGCGCGAAGGCGGGCTATCCCAGCGTGACGGTGCCCACCGGCCTGCATGAGGCGGCCCCGACGGGCGTGCTGCTCACCGGCCCGGCGGGCAGCGACGGCCGCCTGCTCGCGCTGGCCGCCGACCTGAACCTCCGTCTGGGGGGCGTGCAGTTCCCCCCCGACCCCGCCTGACCGCTTGACCCCCCGCGCCCGCCCGACTAGCATGGGCAGGCTGCCACCGGCAGCAGGTGGGGCGGTTAGCTCAGCGGTAGAGCTTTCGCTTTACACGCGACGGGTCGGGGGTTCGAATCCCTCACCGCCCACCAGACAGGAACCCGCCCAGTGCGGGTTTTTCCTTTTTCGGGCAGAGGGGTTGGAAGAGAGCCAGCGCCTCCCTACCGGTTCTGCCGCAGGTGCCCGAGGATGATCTCGCTGGCCTCCCGCGCGTCCGGCCCCGCGTAGAGGCCGCCCAGGGCCGGGGCGAGGGCGGGCTGGGCATTGAGCAGTGCGCCGCCGTAGAAGAGGGGCATGTTCAGGGCCGTGAGTTCGCCCTGTCCCGCGCGGGCGGCCTCCCAGGCCCACTCGCCGCTGAGGGAGAGCAGCAGGGCGTCGGCTTGCCGCTGGCGGGCGTAGAGGGCCAGGTCGCCGAGCGGCAGGTTCGCGCCCAGGTACTCGACCCGCGCGCCCTGGCGGCGCAGCACCAGCGTGACCATCATCAGGCCGATCTCGTGTTCCTCGCCGGGTGGGCAGGCGGCGAGCAGGTGTGGCCCGAAGCTGCCCCGCCCCGCCAACTCCAGCAGGGCCGACACCCGGCCCCGCAGGAACGCGGCGGCCTGATGCACCTGCGCGATCCTGATTTCCCCGCGCTCCCAGCGCCGTCCGCACTCGGCCAGGGCCGGGGCCATCACCTTCAGCAGCACGTCCTCGACGCTGAGGTGGGCGTGGGCGTCAGACAGCAGCGCCGCCGCTCCCGGAGTATCGGCGGTCAGCAGGAGCCGGACCAGTTCTGCCGCGGACGCGCCCTGCGGTGGTGGGGGAACGGAAGCGCGGACCACTTGCGCGGCCCGGCTGGCCGTCACCCCGGCGCGCAGGTGCCCCAGCATCTCCTCGATCTGGGCCAAATCGCGCGGCGAGTACAGCCGGTAGCCGCTGGAGTTGCGGCTGGGTGCGGGAAAGCCGTAGCGCCGCTCCCACTGCCGCAGGGTCGCGGCGGGCACCCCGGTCCGCGCCTCGACCTCCGACGGCGTGAACAGGGCCGTGGTGTCGGAGTCGGGCGGGAACGCGGGGGACATTTGCCTCCCATTTGGGCACATCAGGCGTGCGCACACCGTGAGCAATCTGCCCTATGTACCCTGCCCTGCCATCTGTCCCGGCGGCCCGCCGCCTTCCCCTCTAGAATGTGGCCGCCCGCGCCTCCCTCCCCCGGCGCGCCCACGGAGCCTGCCATGCGTCCCCTGACCCTCCCTGCCCGACTCTCTGCGCGCCGCGTGCTGGCCGTTTCCCGGCCGGCGCTGTGGGTCAACACGGTGGGCACGCTGGTGATGGGGCTGTGGCTGACTGGGAGGCTCCTTGCGCCCCAGCCGGGGCTGCTGGTGCTGCTGGTTTACCTGACCCTGCCCTTCAACCTGCTGATCTACGGCCTCAACGACCTGGCCGACCGCGAGGAGGACGCCCTCTCCGCCCGCAAGGGGGGCTGGCAGGGTGCGCGGCTGGGGCCGGGCGAGGGGGCACCGCTGCTCACGGCCATCCTGGCGCTGAATGCCCCCTTTCTGCTGGCGCTCGCGCTGCTGCTGCCCCCGGCGGCCAGCCTGCTGCTGCTGCTGAGTGCCGGCCTCTTTGTGGCCTACAGCGTGCCGCCGCTGCGCCTGAAGGGCCGCCCCTTTCTGGACGGGCTGAGCAACGTGGCCTACGCGCTGCCGCTGGCCCTGCCCGCGCTGGCGCTGGGGGCGGCGGTGCCCTGGCTGCCGCTGGCCGCCCTGATGGCCTACTCGGTGGGCAAGCACGCCTTCGACGCCGCGCAGGACGTGCCCGCCGACCGCCTGGCCGGGACCCGCACCGTCGCCACCACGCTAGGCGTGCGGAGCACAGCGGCCTACGCGCTGGCCTGGTTTCTCCTCGCGGGGGCGCTGCTGTGGCCGCTCAGCCGCCTGACCGCCGCCGCGCTGTGGCTGGTGTGCGGCGGGATGGCCGTGAGCCTGCTGCGCCGTCCCACGCCCCGGCGGGCCGCCCGGCTGTACCCCCTCAGCATCGCCACGCCCTGGCTGGTGGGGACGGTGGCGGGGGTGCCGCTGGTGTATCTGCTGGCGCGGGGGCTGTGGCCTTGAGCGGCCAGCAACCAGCCGCCAGCGTTCAGCACAAGCCCCGTCTTTTCCACTCATCACTGACCACTGACCACTCACGCTCCATTGGCATTCTCGGCGGGGGTCTGGCGGGCCTCGCGCTCGCGGCGCTGCTGGGCGAGCGGGGGCACGTGGTCACGGTGTACGAACGGGACCGGGCGGGGGGCAAGCTGCGGCGCGTCGTGGTGGGCGGGCTGAGCTTCGACACCGGGCCGAGTCTCTTCACCTTTCCGGGGGTGTGGCGTGCCTTCCTGGCCCGGCTGTCCGAAGCTGGACTGGGCGAGGCGGACCCGCTGGACCTGCGCCCGCTGCCGGGCGGACTGGGCGTGCATCACACGCCGTTCGGCGCGGTGCCGCTGCCTGTGCCGGAGGGCCATCCGCTGCACGCGGCCTGGGCGGCCTACGGTGCGGCGGCGGACGTGCTGGCCCCCCACCTCGGCACACTGCTCACCACGCCGCCACGCCTTACCGACCCGGCCTTCCGGCGGGCGAGTGCGGCGCTGTTCCGGGCGACTGGAGGCCACCTCACCGCCGAGGGCTGGGTGCGCGCCCGGCGGCTGCCCCCCGCTCTGGCCCACGCCGTCCGCACCCACGCGCTGAATGCAGGGCTGGCTCCCAGTGACGCGCCCGCCCTGTACGCCCTGATTCCTGCCCTTGTCGCGGGCAGCGTGGCGCGGCCCGCGCGGGGCATGGGCCAGTTGCTCGACACGCTGCTCGCGCTGGGGGCCGCACGCGGTGTGCAGGTCCACGAGGAGGCGCGGGTCGTCCGGGTGGACGCCGCAGCGGCCCGCCTCACGCTGAACGGGGGAGAGGTCCGCCGCCATGACCTGCTGGTGAGTGCGCTGGACCCGGTGCGCCTCGCGGCGCTGCGGGGTCAGGTGGTGCCCTCGCCGGTCGCCCGCCGCACGGTGAGCGGCGTGGCCCTGTATGCCGCGCTGCCTGCCCCGGCCCCGCTGCCCGCGACCTCGGTCCTGCCGCCGGCCGACTTCGGGACCTTTCGCGCGGCCATGCGGGCCGGGGCCTTGCCGCCCGACACCCTGGCCCTCGTCCACGCGGACGGCCCGCGCCTGGCGGTGCTGCTGACCGCACCTCCCACGGCCCTCGACCTCGGGCCGGCACATCCCTGGGTCCGGGCGCAGGTGGAACGGGTGGAGCGGACGCTGGGCGTGCCCGGCCTGCTGGCGACCGCGCGGGACGTGACGGCCCTCTCCCCCCGGCACTACGCGGCGGGTGGGCATCCCGGCGGGGCCATCTACGGCGCGGCCCTGCCCGCGTGGCGCGGCGGCCCGCTGCATCCCCAGCCCTACCGCCTGCATCCCCGGCTGTGGCAGGTCGGGACCGGCGTGCATCCGGGGGGCGGGATTCCGGCCATTCTGGGCGGAGCGTTGATGGTCGATACATTGCTGGGGGAAGTTCTGGGCCGTCTGCGCTGAACTTGGAAAAGATGGCAAGCGACCAGTTCACAGCTCGTCGCGCAGAGCATCCCAAAAAGCACCCGCCCCCCAAATCGGAGGGCGGGCCTTTGCTGAGCGCTTTACTGTCCGGTGATTGCCTTGAGGGGGTTTACCAGACCGTAGCCGAAGTTGTCGTCCTTGCCGGCCGCGCCCAGGTCCTTGGCGGTGCTGGTGAGCAGGTTCAGGAGCTGCGTGTTCGTCAGGCTGGGCTTGGCGGCCCACACCACGGCGGCGGCGGCGCTCACGTGCGGGGTCGCCATGCTGGTGCCGTCGAAGTACTCGTAGTCGGCCCCGGAGACGCTGACCGTACCCGTGGTGGGCAGCTTGCCCAGGAGGGCCTGGCCGTCAGCCTGGGTGATGCCCACGACAGGCACGTTGTAGCTGTTGGTGAGGCTCATGCCCAGGGGGCCAGCCGCATTGTTGTAGATCATGACGGCCTTGGCCCCGCTGGCGACGGCGTTGGCGGTCTTTTCCTCGAAGGAGCAGGTGCCGCGCGCAATCAGGGCGATGTTGCCGCTGAGGGCCGCGTTGCGCGTGCCGGTGCCGCACAGCTCGTTCGTGCCGCCCGCCGCCACGATGTTGCCGCTGAAGGTGGCCTTGCCGCTGAGGTCGGCGGCCTGCACGTCGCTGAAGGTCACGCCGCCGCCGCTGGCACTGGCGCGGGTGCCCTGACCCAGCGGCACGCTGCTCAGCACGTGAACGCCGGGGCCGACCAGGTCCACCTGCGGGCCGAAGTTGCTGAAGTCGGCCTTGGCCTCGGCGTCGTCAATCGCGCCGATACCGACCACGTTGGTGTAGGCGGCGGGGTAGGACACGGCGGCCCCGTCGTTCCCGGTCGCGGCGATCACCAGCGCGCCCTTGTTGTAGACGTTGGTGTAGGCCCGCTGCTCGGTCTGGCTGGCGCGGCCCCCACCCAGGGACATGCTGATCACGACCTTGTTCTCGGTGCCGCCCTGGCTCCTGAGTTGCGCGGCGCACCAGTTCACGCCGTTGATGATGCCGCTGGAGCTGCCGGAGCCGTCGTCGCCCAGCACGCGCGCCATGTACAGGTTCACGCCGCTCGCCACGCCGCCCACGCCGTTCGGGTCCATGCCCGCCTGCGTGCCGGTCGCCCCAGTTCCCGCCCCGTACTGCGCGAAGATGGTGCCGGACACGTGTGTGCCGTGGTGCGACACGTCGTTGAGGGCGTAGGGGTCATTGCGGTTCGTCTCGGTCGTCACGAAGTTCTTGAAGCCCTTGAGCTTGCGCGCGAACTCCGGGTGGTTCCCGTCGATGCCGGTGTCCGTGACGCAGACGGCCACGCCCGCCCCGGTGTAGCCGCCCGTGCGCAGGCTGGGCACCTTGAGGGCGCTGTCCCCCCAGGTGGTTTCGCCGCTGGCGGTGTAGACCGGCGTGGTCTGCGCGCTGAGGCCCTGGGCCGTCAGGCTGCCGCGTCCGGCGTTCGCGTCGGTGGTGCCGCTGCGCATCCCCATCGCGTGGCGCTTCAGGTCGGGTTCCACGTATTCGACCAGCGGGTTGTTCTTCAGGCGGGCCAGCGCGTCGGGGCCGAGGCGCACGGCCGCGGCGCTGATCTCGGCCCACTGGCTGGTGAGCGTGCCCCCCGCCGCCGTGATGGCCTGCGCCTGCACCTGGGCCTGCGCGGCAAGCTGCTGGGCACTGAGGCCCTGGGCACCCAGCGCGCTTTCCTTGAAGCCCACCAGGTAGGCGTCGCCATTCGTGGCGGTCTGGTCCGGGGTGCTGGCGGCAGGGGCCGTGACCTGAGCCTGCTGTCCACAGGCGGCGAGCGTGAGGGCCAGGGTCGCGGCGAGCAGGGTGCGGGTGTGCTTCATAGGAACCTCCGGGAACACGGAAAGCCGCTGGGACAGGCCGACCTGAAGGAGCCGGACCCCGCCCCGTGGGGCGAAAGGACTGAACGAAATTGGGCTTGGACGGAATGCTAAAGCGGGTCTCAGAGGCCGTTCATGCCCTGTTTAGACCAATTTGAACCCGGTCCATGTTCAGCTTCATCACACGTCCCCGAGCCTCTTTCCTGCGCCCGGTCCGTGCCTTTCAAATGATAGAAAAGGTCCATTTCTGCGCTTCGAGTGGCATCCTGTGCTCGGTATCGTTGGGCTGTTCCTGGCTCTCGAAGCGGGCCTGGAAGTGTGATGACAGGGAGGGCAGGATGGATCGCCTCCGATCCGTCCTGCCCTCCCTTGTCTCTCTTACCGGGACAGCGTTTACCAGCGCTCGGTCACGGCCTTGAGTTGCAGGAAGTTGGCGAGGTAGTCCGGGCCGCCTGCCTTGGAGTCGGTGCCGCTCATGTTGTACCCGCCGAAGGGCTGCACGCCCACGATAGCCCCGGTGATCTTGCGGTTGAGGTACAGGTTGCCGACCTCGAACTCGGCACGGGCCTGCTCCAGCCGCTCGCGCTTGTTGCTGCACACGCCGCCCGTCAGGCCGTACTCGGTCGAGTTGGCAATCGCCAGCGCGTCCTGCCAATCGCGGGCGCGCAGCACCGCCACCACCGGGCCGAAGATTTCCTCCTGGGCGATGCGGGCGTCCCGCTGCACGTCCCCGATGATGGTGGGCTGGACGTAGTAGCCCTTCTTGCCGCCGTACTCGCCGGGGGCCTCGCCGCCCAGCAGCACCTCGCCCTCACTCTTGCCCAGGGTGAGGTAGCTGCTGATCTTCTCGAAGCTCTCCTCGTTCACGACGGCCGTCACGTTGGCGTTCTCCTCGCCCGTGCCCACCTTGAGGCCGCGCGCCCGCTCGACAAAGGCGCTCACGACCGCGTCGTACACCTCGTCCACCACGATCAGGCGGCTCATGGCGCTGCACTTCTGGCCGTTGAAGCCGAAGGCGCTCTGGGTCGCGGCGGTCACGGCGTTGTCCAGGTCCGCCGTCTCGTCCACGATCAGGGCGTCCTTGCCTCCCAGTTCCAGCACGACCTTCTTGATCCACTTCTGGCCGGGCTGGGTCTTGGCGGCGACCTCGTTGATGTGCAGGCCCACCGCACGGCTGCCGGTAAAGGTGATGAAGCGCGTCCTCGCGTGCGTGGTGAGGTACTCGCCCACCTCCGACCCCACGCCGGGCAGGAATTGCAGCACCCCGGCGGGCAGGCCCGCCTCGATCAGGATGTCCACCACGAAGCCCGCGATCAGGCCCGAGTCCTCGGCGGGCTTGGCGATCACGCAGTTGCCGACCACCAGCGGCGCGGCCAGCATCCCCAGGAAAATCGCGCAGGGGAAGTTCCAGGGCGAGATGCTGATGCCCACACCCAGCGGCAGGTACATCAGCCCGTTTTCCTCACCCTCGAACCACGTGGTCTCGGCGGCCCCGAAGCCCGCGTACTTCGTCGCGTTGCGGCCGTAGTACTCCAGGAAGTCGATCGCCTCGGCCACTTCCACGTCGGCCTCGGCGTAGCTCTTGCCGACCTCCAGCGTCATCAGCGCGCAGGCTTCCAGGCGGCGGCGCTTCAGGATCGCGGCGGCCTTCAGCAGAATCCGGGCGCGGGCGTCCATGTCCCACGTCTTCCACGTCTCGAAGGCCTGCCACGCGCCGTCGAGGGCCCGCTGCGCGTCCTCGATGGTGGCCTTCGCGGTCGTGCCGATGACCTCCGAGGTGTCGCAGGGGTTGACCGAGGTCAGCCGCTCCGCCGTGTCCACCCGCTCGCCGTTGATGACGAGGGGATAGTGCTTGCCTACCAGCTCGGCGCGGACCTTCTGCAGGGCGGCCTGGTACGCGGCCACGTTCTCGGGCTGGGTGAAGTCGATGAAGGGTTGGGGGCGGTAGTCCTGAACTTTAAGCATGGGGAGTCTCCTGGGTCAGAAGGGGGGCGGCGTCGTGGGCGAACTGGTCAAAGGAGCGGGGCGGACGCCCCAGCAGGCGGGCGGTGTCGGGCGTGACGCGGGCGGCGAGGCCGAAGCGGGCCGTGGCGTAGATGGCTTCCATGATCAGCAGTTGCCCGGTGCTGACGCCACGCTCCCGCAGGCGGCGGTAGAAGGCGAGCGGGCTGGGGTCGGTGTAGCGGATGAGGCGGCCCGTGGCGGCGCTGAACTTCGCGGCGACCTCGGCATAGCTGAGGGCCTCCGCGCCCGTCAGTTCGTACGCCTGCCCCGCGTGCCCCGGCTCCGTGAGGACCACGGCCCCCACCTCCGCGATGTCGCGCACGTCTATGAAGCTGGTGCGGCCCCGGCCCGCCGGAACGAACACCTCGCCCCCGCGCAGTTCGGGCAGGTGCATGGTGGTCAGGTTCTGCATGAAGAAGCCGGGGCGCAGCAGGGTGAAGTCGGCCCCGGTGCCCAACAGGTACTTTTCGAGCTGCGCGTGCGGCACGAGCGGGTTGTGTTCCGCGCCTTGCAGCGAGAGCAGGACCATCTGCCGCACACCTGCCCCCAGCGCCACGTCCAGCGCGGGCACCATGTCGCGCGTGACCCGGCTGAGTTGCGGGGGCCGCGTCACGAACAGACGCTCCACCCCCTGAAAGGCCGCGACGTAGGTGCGCCGGTCACCAAATTCGAGGTGCCCGAACTCCAGCCCCGGCTGCTCCCCGAGGGTGGCGCGGGCGTGGTCGGGGCGGCGGGCCAGCACCCGCACATGCGCGCCGCGGGCCAGCAGCGCCTGCACCAGCGGCGTGCCCACGTTGCCCGGCGCACCCGTCACGCCGATCAGCGTCACGGCGTCATCCCTTGAGCATCCCGCGCAGCACGAACAGCACGTTCGCGGGCCTCTCGGCAATCCGGCGGCTGAAGTAGGCGTACCAGTCGCGCCCGTAAGGGATGTAGGCGCGGACGCGGTAGCCCTGCGCCGCCAGTTCCTTTTGCAGGTCGCGGCGGATGCCGTAGAGCATCTGGAACTCGAACTGGTCCTTGCGAATGCCGTGCGCCAGCACGAAGTGCTTCACGTCCTCGATGATGCTCTCGTCGTGGGTGGCGACGTTCACGTAATTGCCTGCCTTCATCTGGGCATAGACCAGGCGGCGGTAGCTGGCATCCACGTCGGCCTTGTCGGGCATGGCGACGGATTCGGGTTCCAGGTACGCGCCCTTCACGATGCGGAGGTTGGGGTGCAGGTCGCCCAGGCCAGCCAGGTCGTCCGCCGTGCGGTAGAGGTAGCTCTGGAGCACCGTTCCCACCGTGTCGTTGCCGAACTCGCCCACCAGCGTGCGGAACTGCGCGAGGGTGATGTCCACGCGCGGGTGATCCTCCATGTCCAGGCACACGAACCCGCCGTACTGCTTGGCCTTGCCCACGATGCGGCGGGCGTTGGTCAGGCCCAGATCCTCGCCGTTGACAAGCTGCCCCTGGCCGACGCTGGACAGCTTCACGCTGACGTAGGGCCGGATTCCAGCGGCGTTCGCCGCGTCCAGCAGTTGCAGCACCCGCTCCGCGAAGGCGTTGCACTGCTCCGGCGAGTCGATGAACTCGCCCAGCAGGTCGAGGTTGCCCAGGATGCCGTCTTTTTCCAGTTCCCGCACCGCCTGGAGGGCGGCGGGAATATCCTCACCGGCCACGAAACGCTGCGCCACGCTCCAGGCGCGCGAGCGCACGAGGTCTTCCACGAACTTCTGTCCCGAGACGGTCAGGACGGCCTTGCGGTACATCTGGTCAATCATTTGGACTCTCCGAGGTTCTGCATGACGAGGGCGGCGAAGGTGCGGACGTGCGTGCGGGCGGCCTCGCGGGCGGCGTCCGCATCGCGCGCGAGGATGGCCTGGAGGATGGCGGCATGTTGCGCGGCGGTGTCGGGGTGGGCGTTGTAGGTGCGGGTCTGGTGCTTGATCAGGGCCACCCGCAGCGAAAGCACCTGCGCCAGATCGGCCAGCGCGGCGTTGTGCGCGGCCAGCGTCACCGCCTGGTGAAAGGCGAGGTCCAGCCGGGTCTGCTCGCGGTAGTCGCCTCCCCGAGCGGCGTTCAGCGCGGCCAGGGCCGCCCGCAGCGCCCCCTCGTCAGCCCCGGTGTGTGCCTGGGCGGCGAGGGCGGCGGCCAGCCCGTCGAGTTCCTCGCGCACCACGTAGGTGTCGCGCGCCTCTGCGGCGGTCACCGTGCGGACACGCACGCCCTTGTTCGCCTCTGCGACCAGCAGGCCTTCCTGGGTCAGCCGCATCAGGGCCTCCCGGATCGGCGTCCGGCTCACGCCCAGCCGCTCACCCAGCTCCGCCTCGCCCAGCCGCTCGCCGGGGGCGATCTCTCCGTCCAGCACGGCGCGGCGCAGGTGTCCATACACACCGTCACGCACCAGAGTGGGTCGCTCGAAGGAGGCCATGTTTGGATATTGTATACAATATTGGCGAGTCTGCAAAGGGTGGCGGGTACAGCAGGGCAACCCCAAAGTCCGGTTTGGGGAGGCTCGCCCGGTCAATCCCTCAGTCAGCTTTGCTGATAGCTCCCCTCAGCGGGAGCCAGGGACTCTGCTTGCCTGCCAGGACGCTAAATCTGTTGCCTCCCTTTGAGGGGGACTTGTAAAGCGGCGAAGCAGAGGTGGCTCACAGAGCTGCTTGCAGAGGGGTTGAATCGGCCTGTGCGAACGTTGCGAGCTTGCGATTGCCCTGGTGGGCGTAGGCCGCTTCAGGAACGTTCCCGGTCGGCCCCTGGCAGCCCCCCGGCCTCCTCGCGGTTCTTCTCCCCGAGCAGGCGGCCAAGCCAGCCCAGCGTGAACAGAAAGAGCAGTGTGGCCCCGGTCGCCAGCACGTACAGGTGCAGGCCACAGGCCACGCCGACGCCCGCCGTG
Organism: Deinococcus carri; assembly: GCF_039545055.1. Lineage (NCBI taxonomy): Bacteria > Thermotogati > Deinococcota > Deinococci > Deinococcales > Deinococcaceae > Deinococcus > Deinococcus carri. Next base: position 47,464 of record NZ_BAABRP010000005.1, on the reverse strand, counting down.
GCGAGCAGGCCCGCCGCGGTAGTGAGTCCCCTGGCCCCCTCGCCCCGCCGGTCGGAGAAGATGGCCCCGGCCCCCAGAAAGCTCACTCCGCTGACCACCGCCCCCAGCACGCCCACCAGGTCAAAGCGGACCTGCGCCGAGTCGTCCGCGAAGCGCAGGATCAGCGTGTCGGCCAGCACCACGAACAGGGCGGCACTCACCCCCACCAGAATGTGGGTCCGTAGCCCGGCGTTGTGCCCCCGCCCCTCGCGCTCCCAGCCGATCAGGCCGCTCAGCACGAAGGCGGCGAGCAGGCCCTGCATCAGCTTCAATTCGGTCCAGAAGGTCTCCACCCGCTCAGGCTAGAAGGCCAGCCGGGTGAGGATCAATGTCCAGGCCGGGTGTGCAGGCACCTGGCGCACACCCAGTATTGCCAGCATCGCCCGCCTGTTCCGGCGCAGCGCCCGTTGCAGGGAGGCGAGGGCGGTGGCAACGGTTAGGCCCGCGGCCATGAACTCCCCGAATGCCTCCCGTGCCCCAACAGCAGCATCAGGCGGAGCGCGACCGGCCCCAGCAGCACCATCACCCCCAGCCCCACGACCTCAGGCCGCAGCCACCACCCGTCCGGATTCCAGCTCACCCACAGCCGCTCCGGTTCCGTCTGCAAGCGCTGCAAGCGGCCCCAGCGTGTTATCCAGCGCGTTATAGGGAAGTGGCAGCGAGGGCATTCTCGCCACGCCGCGACGGGTTGCCGGGTTGCACATGAAGGGGGTGGACGGGACAGCCCCATCCACCCCCTGCCCGTGAGCCGCTTTACTTCAGTTGCGAGAAGGCGGCTTCCAGGCCCACATCCCGGCCGTCGGCCAGCAGGGCGAGGTCGTCTTTCACAGCCACGTCGGGCTTGACCTGCTCGTCGGCGTACTTGCCGTTCAGCAGCACCCGGCCCATGGTGACGCTCATGTTGCGCTGGGCGGGAAGGTCGAAGCTGCCCGTCACGGTGTTGCTGATGCCGTAGGTGGGTTCACCGATCAGGACGGTGTTCTTGCCCGCGCGGATGTTCTGGCTGAACATCTCGCTGGCGCTGGCGCTGTTCTCGTTCAGCAGCACGGCGGTCTTGCCGGTAAACGTGGTGGTGTCCTTGAGGGGCAGCGTGAGTTCGGGGTCATAGCAGGAGGCGCTGAACTCCACGCCCTTGCTGTCGAAGCTGAAGCTGGAGCCGCTGCCGTCGCTGTAGCGCACCTGTTCCCCTGCCGTCGCGGGCGAGAAGGCCGCCACCGCGCCGACGTACTCGCGCAGGTAGCCGCCGCCGTTGTTGCGCAGGTCGATGATCACGTCCGTCGCGCCCTGGGCCTGCGCTTCACGCATCAGGTCATGGACGCGCTGGGCGATGCCCTGCCCGCTGAAGGTGGGAATCCGCAGGTAGTAGTGCTTCTTGCCGCCCTCGCCCGTACGCATCTCGCCCCAGGGCTGGGCCGCGCCGTTCAGCAGCGCCGCCTTGAGGGTCACGCTGCGCTCCTCGCTGCCCCGCCGCACCACGAAGGTCACGTCCGCCTGCTTGGCCGCCGCCGCACTGATGATCTTGCTGTAGGCGGCCTGGGCGTCGCTGTCGCTGGCCCCGGCGCGCTTCAGGGGCGTGCCGTCCACGCTCAGCAGCACGTCGCCGCGGCGCAGCCCGGCCGTGAAGGCGGGACCGCCCACCCGGGTGTCGGTCAGGACCGCGCCATCCTTGCCGGGCACCGGGGCGTAGTTCAGGCCGAACACCGGCGTGGCGGTCGGCTGGTTGTTGATGGCGCGGCGGTAGGCGTCGGCCTGCGAGTAGTTGCGGTAGAAGGTGTGTTCGTCCTTGAAGTTGTCGATATAGGCCGACATCAGCGGGTCGATCCTGGCGTCGTTGGCATACGGCACGAAGTAGCTGGCGAGGGCTTTGGGGAAGAGTTTCTTGGTGTCCTGGTACGCCTGATCGTGCACCCTGTCGAGGTCCACCGCCGAGAAGCCGTAGTAGTACACGTTCATCAGGCTCTTGACGCTGTAGAGCATGTCCTGCATGGTGTCGGGCAGGTCGGTCTGGGGCCGCAGCCGGGGCAGGTAGTTGTCGCCCTGCATCCCTGCCCCCAGCAGCGCCGAGATGGGCCGCTGCGCGCTGTCGCCCGCCGGGCAGCCGTACCTGTCCGGCGTCACCGTGCGAGGCACGTTGGGGATTTCGGCATTGGTGGTCGGCTGCGGCGTCTTGGTCGTCGTGTCCGTGCTGCAAGCCGAGAGCAGGGCCGTCAGGCCAAGAACCGCCAGGGAGAGCTGAATTTTCATATCCGGCCCAGCATAGCCGCTGGGTACGGGGCGGCCACCCAACGTAGGGCAGGCCTGGCGTTGCCGTCCACGGTTCAGGGACAGGCTCCCCGCTCAGACGGAACCCGTTTTGCTCCTTCTCGCGCGACTCCGATGGAATCGTTGACGAAGTGATTCCATCGGAGTCGGTATCAGTCCACGTACAGCCGTTCAATAGGAAAGATGCGCCCGGCCAGGTGCGCCAGGGCCTGCGTGCCTGCCCGCTTCTGGCAGGCTTCGGTGCCCAGGCACAGGGTCACGTAGCGGGTCCGGCGTGCGCCCACCACCACCCGGTAGATGGCGGCCTCGCTGCGCGAGCGGGTGTAGTGGCACAGGTCGCAGTGCAGGGCGTTGTGCCCCCTGGGGTCCAGCGGCGTGAATTCGGCGAGCTGGTCGCCATGCACCAGCGCCAGCCGGCCGTCGGCCACCGCGTACAGCCCCAGCGTGAGGGGGCTTTCCGCCGCGCCGCTCTCGCCGAACAGTTCCCGGTACGATTCCGGAAACAGTTCCCGCAGCATGTCGCGGGCGCTGTGATTCTTGGGGCGGGAGTCACTCATGGGGCGAGTGTACCGGGGGGGCGAGGTGGGTGAAGGTGGGGGAGCTTTCAGCCGTGAGCGTTAGGGCGGCACGCCGTTACGTTGCCGCGCGTCCTGGGCAGCAACTCCACTGCGCGCCGCCCTTATCACGGTTTCTCACTTCGTTCGGCCCAGAAAGGTTGCCGAACCTTTCTGGGCACCGCCCTGGCGTTCAGCCCAAGCTCCCGTGGCCTTCCTTTCGCTGACGGCTGAGAGCTGAAGGCTGACCGCTCCCCCGCAACCGTGCCGCACCGCCCCCTCTTTCCAGCGTGGCCGCCCTAGACTGACCTCGTGAGGCGGTTTCTATGAGGTCGCGCAGTGCCAACCGCAGCGGCATCGTGCTTCGGCGGCGCGTGACGCCCGCCGGGGACATCATCGTGACGCTGCTGACGCCGCAGGGCAAGGTCAAGGCGATTGCGCGCGGGGGCGTGCGGGGTGCCCTGTCCAGCCGCCTGAACCTCTTTCACCATGTGGCCGTGCAGGTGTACCAGACGCCCCAGGCCGACCTGGCGACGGTGCAGCAGGCGGTGCTGGAGGGGGCGCTGCCCCGGCTGGCCGAGCCGGAGCGCTACGCCTTCGCGCACCTGATGGCCGAACTCGCCGACGCCCTGTTTCAGGAGGGCGAGTTCAGCGAGCAGGCCTTCGAGCTGTTCGCGGGTGCCCTGCGCGGCGTCTCGCATCAGCCCGACCCCGAGTGGGTGGCCCTGGTCATGAGCTACAAGCTGCTGGGCCTGGCGGGCTTCGTGATGCAGACGGCCCGCTGCGCCCGTTGCGGCACCGCGAATCCGGAACATCCCGACCCGCTGGGCGGCCAGCTTCTTTGCGCGGCCTGCGCCAGCCTGCCCGCCTACCCCCCGGAAAGCCTGGACTTCCTGCGAAGCGTGGTGCGCCGCAGCGTGCGCGCCAGCATGGAGAGTCCGGTGCCCCACGACCAGCGCCCGGCCCTGTGGCGTGCGCTGGAGCGCTTCGTGACCGTGCAGGTGGGGAATGTGCAGAGCTGGCGGCAACTGGTGCCGACGGGTGCGGCTGGGGAACAGGCTGTCATTCCGGCGCGCTGACCTGACACACGCTGAAGTGACGGGTATAGAGGCGGCACGTGGCTGTCAGGCGGTGTCCCGGTTGCTGGTAGAAGCGCCCTGCGCCCATCTGGTCGGTAAAGGTCCAGCCCTGGGCAGCCAGATGGTCGTCCAGCCGTTCCTGAGAACGCAGCAGATAACGCCCAGGCACCGCCCCCGCCGGGCCACTGACCTTCACCACCGCTCCGGTGAGGAAAACGCGGGGAGCCGCTGCGAAAAGAGCGGGCGTGTCGGGTTCCTGCCCGCTGAGGCGCGGAAAGCTCAGGCCCAGCCAGATCAGCGGCCACAGCGCCCAAACAGTCAGGAAACCCAGGACGGCGACCAGCAGCCCTTTCCAAGGGTGGGGCAGCTGTTGAGGGCGCACTCCCTCAGCTTAGCCTCACTTCAGCCGGTGCGCCTCGATAAAGTCGGTGACCGCCTGCCGCGTCCCCCCCAGAAAGGTCAGGGGCCGGGCCAGCGCCGCGGCGATGGTGATGTGGTTGACGCGCGGGATCACGGTCAGGATGACAGGCACGCCCGCCCGCTTCAGGGCCGCTTCCATGTTCAGGCCGTTTTGCGGGTGGACCGTGGTGTCGTTGGCGGCGACCAGCAGCAGGTGCGGCGGCGCGTCCGGGCGCACGTGGCGGTCGGGCATCACCTCGTCGGGGGTGCTGCCCTCAGGAAAGGCCACGCGGCTCTGGTACTGCCGGAAGTCGTAGGAGTACGGCCCCGCGATGCCAATCACGCCCCGCACCGCGCTGATGGGTACGCCCGCCTCGCGCAGCCAGCGGGCATTGTCCACCGCCTCCACCGCGTTGAAGGCCCCCGCCGAGTGCCCCGTCACGAACAGGTCGTCGGGGTCCCCGCCGAAGCTCTTGGCGTGGTCGCGCAGCCACTTCAGGGCGGCGGCGGTGTCCTGCACATAGGTCGGGTAACGGTTTTCCGGCGCGAGGCGGTAGTTCATCACGCCCGTCACGTACCCGGCTCGCGCCAGGCTCTCCCCGACGAACTTGTGCCCGGCCTTGTCCCCCCCCTGCCAGGAACCGCCGTGGACGAACAGCACGACCGGGGCATTCCGCGCGTCGGCCGGGGCATACACGTCCAGCACGTTGCGCTCGTGGGGGCCGTACCGCTGGTCGGTCGCCACGTTCAGGCCACGGGTGCTGATGGCGCGGTTCAGGGTGTCCTGTGCGCCCGCGCCCGAGCAGGCGGTCAGGGTGGTGCCCAGGACCAGTGCACCCAGGCCGAGCAGCAGAGTGCGGTTGCGGGAAAGACGGGACATGCGGGCAGGCTAGCGGCCGGGTACGGCGGCCCGCCGTGCAGGAGGCACAGTCGGTCTTGAGGATGCCTTGACGTTGAAGGGACGGCCAAAGGGGCAGGGCCACCGCAAAGTCCGGGTCTGGACGTGTTCGTCCAGCTTCACTGACAGTTCCCCGGAGTGGGAGCCGGGGACAGGAGCTGTCTCCCCTTGAACGCTTGATGTACAGGGAAAGAACAGCGGCCGGTATCAATAGGTGCCAGGTTGTGACGCCAGTTCTTGATGCCGCGACCGTCCTGACCACACTGTACTGACTGATAGTCACTGCCTGATAGACTTGGTGGCTGCGCCTGAGTGCCACAATCGCCGCCCATCACCTCTTGCTCTGGCTTGATGCCGCCTGGGGTTGTCCGCTGGGTGCCCACCTTGACCTTCTGGCCTTACCCTAACCCGCTGTCGCACATCAAGCGTTCAAGGGGGGAGGCTGGGGCTGGTACAGCTCCGCAGGAGAGGGGGGAACGGGCACGACCTCCCAGCGCACTTCGCCTTCCATCAGGAACCTTTTCGAACAGGCTGTCAGCAATGGTGCGGACAGTTTTGCATCCTCTTGGGAGAGATGTATTCGAGAATGGCGTGCGGGGCGCAAAAAGCCCCTCTCCCCTTGCGGGGGAGGGGTTGGGGAGGGGGGTGGACGGCAACGCCGTCCCAACGCTGAAAAGGTCCAGAAGGTTATGAAACTGTCCGCACCATTGGTCAGAGCAACCCTGGGTCTGGGTTTCAGAGGCCCGCCAGCAGCCGCTCCACGTCCTCCATGCTGGTGTAGTGCGCGATGCTGGCCCGCACCACGCCCTGCGGGTAGAGGCTCAGGTCCGTGAGGGGCTGCACCGCATAGAAATGCCCCGCCGCCACGTCCACCCCCTCCGCCGAGAGCCGGGAGGCGGTAAGTTCCGGGGCCTCGCCCTCCACGCGGAAGGCGACGGTGCCGACGCGGCCCGGCATGGCGTGGGGTCCATAGACGGTGACGCCGGGGGTGTTCAGCAGGCCGGACAGCAGGCGTTCCGCGACAGGCTGCTCCAGTTCCGCGATGCGGGCGGAGGCGGCCTCCAGCGCCGCGCGGCTCAGCGTTTCGTGCCCGCCCAGCTCCCGCAGGTAGTCGAGCGTGCCCAGCCACCCCGCCAGCAGCTCGAACTGCGGCGTGCCGTGTTCCAGACCCGTGATATCGCCCTCGGGCACAAAGCTCAGGCGCGGCCAGGGCAGGTGCGGGCGGTGTACCGGCGACACCCACAGTGCCCCCAGGTGCGGCCCCCAGACCTTGTAGGGGCTGAAGGTCACGAAGTCCGCGCCCCAGGCCTGCACGTCAGGGAAGGCGTGCGGCGCGGCGTGAACGGCGTCCACCACCGTCCAGGCTCCCACTGCCCGCACCTGCGCCGCCACGGCCGGAATATCCACCCTCACGCCCAAGGCATTGCTCGCCGCCGTCACTGCCACCAGCCGCGTGCGGGGCGAGAGCAGCGCCGCGAGGTCGTCCGGGTGCAGGTGCATTTCGGGTTGCCGGGCGTGCCAGACGTGGACCTTCACGCCCACGCGCTCCAGCTCGCGCCAGGGGCTGGCGTTCGCCTCGTGTTCCAGGCCGCTGAGAATCACCTCGTCGCCCGGCCCCCACAGCCGCGCGAAGGCCGCCGCCAGCCGGAAGGCCAGGGCCGTGGCGCTCGGCCCCAGGGCCACGTCTTCCGCGTTCGCGTTGAGGAAGAGGGCGGTGGCCTCCCGCGCCCGGTGCTTCAGGGCCAGCACGTCGCGCCCCGGCAGGTGCCCCGGCATCGCGTTGGTGGCCCCGAAGCGGGTGAGGTGGTCCGTGATGGCGGCGATGGCCCGCGCGGGCAGCAGACCGCCCGCCGCGTTGTCGAGGTACGCGCGGCCAGCAGCCAGGGGCGGAAACTGCGCCCGGATGGCGTCGAGGTTCATGGGGAGCAGTCTAGAGGACGGCTGCGGCGGCCCGTGTCATACGGGGTTGCTTCGATTCCAGAACATCTGGAAAACCACCAGATGTTCCTGCCCGCCCTGAAAGCGTGTCCAGAGGCGGCTCTGGACACTGGGCGGTTCCATCTCCGCAACCCCGTCCTTTTTGCTTCTCGCTTCGCTCGGTTGATTCCTTGGAATCAACGCAATTTGGCATCACTCCTGAGCCGCCCAGTCCGTCGTCCACCACACCAGGAAGTTGTACGCGGCAAAGCCCAGGAAGAACCTGCGTGCGCGCCTGTCCCCCGCGAAGCCCGCCAGCCACGGCAGGGCGAGCTGCGCGAACACGCTTGCCAGTTCCAGCCGTCCATGCCACCTGAACGGCACGGCCCGCACCACCCCGAGGGGCGTGCGCGTGGTCGTGACGGCCAGCAGAATCAGCCCCACGAACGTGTCGGCGCAGCGCAGGGGCCGGCGGCCCAGGCCCGCCCGGCGTGCGGCGTAGGCCAGCGCGGGGGCCGTGCCGTAATCGATGAGGGCGTGCCCCCGCCTTCCCCAGAGGTTCCGCATGCCTCAGCCTACGGGACGGCCTGGCCGGGAGGCGGCACAGAAAGCCCATGCCAGCTTCCAGCGGCAATCAGGCGCGCCGCCGCCCCAGCACCCAGCCCAGCCCACCGCCCAGTAGCAGGCCCCACACCGCGCTCCCCACGCCCAGGAACGTCACGCCGCTCGCCGTGACCGCCAGCGTGAGAAAGGCGGCCTCGCGCCCCCGCTCGTCGGCCAGCGCCGCCGTGACGCTCGCTAGAGTGGTCGAGACGAGGGCCAACCCCGCAATGGCCGCCACCACGGGCGCAGGCACCGCCCCCACCGCCCCCACCACCCACCCCGCGAACACGCCCAGCATCAGGTAGAAGAAGGCCGCGCTGAGGCCCGCGACCCAGCGCCGCTCGGGGTCACTGTGCGATTCCTCGCCCGCCGCAATGGCCGCCGTGATGGCCGCGAGGGTGGTGGTGTGCGCCCCGAATGGCGCGGAAAGCAGGCTGGCGACCCCCGACCACGTGACCAGCGGCGAGGTCGGCACCCGCGCAAAGCCGCAGGCCCGCAGCACCGCCACGCCCGGCAGCTGCTGCGAGGCGAGGTTCAGCACCGTCAGCGGCAGCGCCAGCGTCAGCACGCCGCGCAGGCTGAATTCGGGTGTGGTCCAGACCAGGGTGCCCAGGCCGCCGCCCGTCAGCGGCCCTACCGCGCCTGCCGCCAGCGACAGCCCCGCCCCCGCCAGCAGCGCCGCCGGAACCGCCCAGCGCGGGAAGCGGGCACGCCCCGCCAGAAACACCAGCAGCATCCCGCCCACCGGCAGCGGCGCTTGCGGCAGCACCCGGAACGCCCCCAGCACGAACGGCAGCAGCACCCCGGCCAGCAGCGCATTCGCCAGCGATGCGGGAATCCGCGCCGTGACCCGCTCGAAGGCCCCCGTGATGCCCAGCCCCGTCATCAGCCCCGCGCTCAGCACATAGGCCCCCAGCACCTCGGCGTAGTGCATGCCGTGCGAGGCGGCCAGCGACGCGACCAGCGCGAGGCCCGGTGTGGTCCAGGCCATCTTGACCGGGGCGCGGTGCCGCCACGTCAGCGCAAAGCCCGACACGCTGATGGCGAGGTAGCAGCTCAGCACCCAGCTCACGGTCTGCCCCTGCGTCAGCCCGAAGTCCCGCGCCGCCCCCACCAGCAGCCCGATGCTGCTCGCCGCGCCGACCACCACCGCCACGAAGCCCGCCGTGACCGCCGAGGCGGAAGCGTCCCGCCGCAGGTCGGTCAGGGCCGTCACGGGCTGAGCCGCTCCGCCCGGCCGCCCACCCACACGTCGGCCGCGCCGTCCGGTGCCGCCGTGAACTGTGCCGTCAGACGCGAAGGGGCACCCGGCCTCCGCTGCGCGCCCCGCAGCATATTCGTGTCGGTGGGGAGCTGTCCCCCTGCCCCCAGCACGCCCACCAGGCAGGCGAACATGTTGCTGCTCGCCCCATCCTCCAGAAAGCCCCTCAGCGGGCCGAAGGCGCGGAAACTGACCTCCGCCCGGTCGGGGCCGCCTGGCGTATAGAGCACCAGCCCCGTCGTGCCCGTCGCTCGGTTCACGGCCGCGACCGCTTCCGCATCCGGCATAAAGGCTTCCAGCGCCGCGAGGTCCGCGACCTCCACCACCAGAGTCGGGCGGCCCGCCGAGGCGACCTGAACGCTCCTCACCTCAAGGCCGAGGGGGGAGAGGTCCGCTGCCGGAGCCTGGGTCACCCGAACGTCTCCCTGCCGCAGCAGCCACTCGCCGCCGCACAGTTGCGCGGGCGTGACCTCGCCGCCCATCCGCACATCCATCACATCCAGCAGCCCGCCCTGTGTTTGCAGGAAGGCGAGGGCCGCCAGCGCCCCGGAATCCGAACTGCCCTTCTCCTGGGTCGGCGTGAACACCCGCAGCGAAACGCCCGTCATGTCCGCTGCCTCCACGAAGACGCTCAGCGGTGCCCCGGCAGCGGCAGCCCTGGCCTGGAGGTCGCCGGAAGCGTTGGGGAAGACGGCGACGGTCTTGCCGCCAGGGGTGAAGACGGAGTAGGGATGAGGGATGAGCGATGAGGGATGAGGGGGGGGCGTCATGCTCCCGAGCGTAGCTTTCTTTCCAGGGAGGCGCGGAGGCCGCCTGTTAGACGACCGACCTCTTCGGCGAGATCCATCAGGGAGCCGAACTCATCTGGCGTCAGGTAGCCCACGTCCAGCGCGACATACAACTGGGAGCGGACCTCGGCACAGGAGGCCTTGGCGATGCTCGTGAACTGATGAAACTCGCTCGCTCGGCCCCGCTCGTACCCTTCCGCGAGGTTGGACATGATGGACACGGCGGCCCGCTGTATCTGCCCGCTCAGCCCCCGGTCGGCGGCAAACCGCCCCTGCCGCGTCACCCGGTAAATCTCCCGCGCCAGTACCCGCGCCTTCTGCCACGCAATGAGGTCCTCAAACCGCGCGTGCGTCACCTCATCCCTCAACCCTCATCGCTCATCACTGTCCTTACGCCCGCACCCACTCCCGCAGTACCTGCTCCAGATGCGTGTCGTCCAGCTCGCCCTCCTCGGCCAGGGCCTTGATGTGGTCGGTCACGCGGCGCAGGGCGTCCTCGCCGTAGTGCAGGCCCAGTTCGCGGGCCTTGTAGGCAATGGCGTGCTTGCCCGTCACCTTGCTCGCCGCCTGGATGCGGCGGCCCACCCCGAACACGCCGGGCGGAATGGCCTCGTAGGCACCGGGGTTCAGGTAGATGGCCTTGAGGTGCATCCCGGCCTTGTGGTTGTAGGCGAACTCGCCGGTCAGGTAGTTGTTCCAGGGAATGGGGAGGTCCACCAGCCGCGCGATCAGGCGGTCGAGTTCGGGCAGCAGTTCCAGGTTGTACTTGTCCATCAGGCCCTGCGGGTCGAAGGTGAACATCCGTGCCAGGAAGCCCCCCAGAGGCGTGATGCCGTTGCGCTCGCCTATCCCCAGGATGGTCGTGTCGATGTGGGTGGCCCCCGCCTCGATGGCCTCATAGGCGTTGGAGACGGCGCAGCCCGTGTCGTTGTGGCCGTGGAACTCGATGCCGCACTCGTCGTGAATCACCTTGCGGACCTCGCGGACCAGCGTGTAGACCTGCCTGGGCGTGGCGACGCCCACCGTGTCCGCCAGCCCGACGCGGTGAACGCCCAGGTCGGAGACGGCGCGGTACACGGCCATCAGGTCCGCCTCCTCCGAGCGGAAGGTGTCCTCGGCGCTGAAGCGAATCTGGAGGCCGGGATGATTCTGCTTGATCCAGCCGATCACCTGCGAGGCCGTGTCGATGATCTGGGCGATGCTCTTGCCGTGGGAAAACTCGCGCAGGAAGGAACTGGTGCCGAACAGCAGGTCCAGCCCGTCCACGCCCAGGTCCACCGCCCGCTGCACGTCCTCCAGGTGACAGCGCACGTGGGTTAGAATTCGGGCATTCAGGCCCAGCGAGGTCAGTTGGCGGATGTCGGCCTCCGTCTGTGCGCCCACCATCGGCGTCGTCACCTCGATGAACTCCGCCCCGAAGGCGTCGAGGAGCCGCGCAATCTCAATCTTGTCCCCCGTTTTGAAGTTCCCGCGTGCGAACTGCTCGCCCTCCCGCAGCGTCGAGTCGATGATGGCCCAGGAGCGGGCCGGGATCAGGGGAGTGGGGGAATCTGGGGTCATGGGGAGCCTCTTGGAAGGCATTCTGTCCATTCGCCTAACAAATGTCAAGTAAAACGTATAGAAGGATGGCGAGTGTAAAAATCTCCGCTCTGTCTCCTCGCCTCCTAGAATCAGGGCATGTCGGAGTTCACGGCGGTCCTGTGGGTTCCTCAGCCCCCTGCTTCTGCGGCTCTCCTGCTGAAGACGGCAGGAATGGGTGTGGTCCTGCCCGTCCCCGACGGCGAAGGTGGGCAGGCCAGCGTGCTGCTGGTGCCCTGGGCCGACTGGGAGACGCTGATAGCGGCAGCCCCTCAGGTGTGGGCGTACCAGTACGGGGAAGACGGGGGCACCCTGGTCGTGCGGGGCTACCGCGCGGGCGACTGCTGGTTGAGCCTCGATTTCACCGCGCTCAGTGAAGACCCCCTCGGCCTGGACGAGCTGTTGGACGAGGAGGGCCTGTTTCCCGACGGCTCTCCCGGCCCCGGGGTTGCCCTGGAGCGCAGCCGCCAGAGCGTGGCAGCGGCGCGGGAGGCGGGAGACCTGACGTCCGACCTCGCGAAGTGGCTCCTCGCGGCGCTGGAAGGAGAAGAGGGAGACGCTGAAGTCCTGGCCGCCACGGTCCCGGCCCGCCTGGGCTTCGTGCCGCTCAGGTGGCTCAACCCGGATGACCTGGGTGCGCGTGACGAGGCCGGGTGGCGGGAAGGCTATCCGGGGGTGCTCACTGTTCGCTGAACCTCTTCCTCATGTTGCGGCCGCCTGCCGGGGCGTAGCGTCGTCACTATGACCATGCACAAACGTCCCCTGGGCCGCACGGGCCTCTACGTCAGCGAGATCGGGTATGGGGCCTGGGGCATCAGCGGAGTGCAGTGGCTGGGTGCCCGGGACGACGAGAGCCTCGCAGCCCTGCGCCGTTACCTCGACCTGGGCGGCAACTTCATCGACACGGCGCTGGCCTACGGTGAGGGGCACAGCGAGCAGCTTGTCGGGCAGGTCGCGCGGGAACGGCCGGGCGTGATCGTCGCCACCAAGATTCCGCCCAAAAACCGCCAGTGGCCCGCGGCCCCCGCGACCACCGCCGATCAGGCCTTTCCCGGCGAGTACGTGATCGACTGCACCGAGCGCAGTCTGGCGAACCTGGGTCTGGACAGTGTGGACGTGCAGCAGTTTCACGTCTGGAACGACTCCTGGCTGGGCCAGGGCGACTGGCAGGACGCCGTAGCGCAACTGAGACGCGACGGCAGAATTCGTCACTTCGGCATCTCCATCAACGACCACCAGCCCGAAAATGGCATTCGCGCCGTCGAGCAGGGCGTGGTGGAGACGGTGCAGGTCATCTACAACGTGTTCGACCAGTCGCCCCAGGACCGCCTGCTGGACGCCTGCCACGCGAACGGCGTGGGCGTGATTGTCCGCGTGGCGCTCGACGAGGGAAGCCTGACCGGCAACATCACCCCCGGCACGACCTTTCCGGACGGCGACTGGCGCAGCGGCTACTTCGGCGGCGACCGCAAGGCCGAACTCCAGGACCACCTGCGCGCCATCGAGACTGACCTCGGCATCACCACCGCGCAGCTCCCCGAAACGGCCCTGCGCTTCGTCCTGAGCCACCCCGCCGTCAGCACCGTCATCGTGGGGATGCGCTCGGTCCGCAACGTGGAACGCAACGCCGCCCTCGCCGACGGCCAGGGCCTCCCCGAGGAACAGGTGCGGAAGCTGCACGCCCACCGCTGGGAGCGCAACTGGTACGACCCGGCGTGAGGGGGAGCGGTGGCTTTCAGCCGTCAGCGAACGGCAAAAAGCCCCAGCACCCGCTGAGGCTTCCTCCTCTGCTGACCGCTAACGGCTGATGGCTGACGGCTTCTTCTGCATCAACGCCGTCCGCTTGCAGCGCGCCACCACCTCGCCGCGCTGGTTGACCGCACGGTGTTCGACCGTGACCAGGCCCGCGCTCGGGCGGGATTTGCTCTCGCGGACTTCCAGCACCTCCGACTCGGCGCGGATGGTGTCGCCGTGAAAGACGGGCTTCGGGAACACCACGTCCGTCAGGCCCAGGTTGGCGACCAGGGTGCCCAGCGTCAGCTCCGGCACGCTGAGGCCCACCAGCAGGCTGAGGGTCAGCATGCTGTTCACCAGCGGCTGGCCGAACTCGGTCGCAGCGGCGTACTCGCGGTCGAGGTGCAGCGGTTGCGGGTTCATCGTCATCGTCGTGAAAAACACGTTGTCGGCCTCGGTGATGGTCCGCGTGACGCGGTGGCGGATGACCGTGCCGGGCGTGAGTTCCTCGAAGTAGCGGCCCTGCGGGCGGTTGAGGTCGTCGTTCATGGGGGCCTCCTGGGGAGGGGTAAGGCGTTAGGGGTTGGGGGTGAGGGGAGGGGGAGGCACGCTCTTTTTCTCCTCGCTCCTTGCGGGGACTCGTAGAGAGGCTGGGTGGGACGTTACCCTTCTGCCTGTTCGCCTCTCGCGTGCAGGATGGCCCGCGCCTTCGCCAGCATCGGCTCGTCCACCATCTGCCCCTCGAAGGAGAAGGCTCCCCGGCCCTCCTGTGCGGCCTCATGGGCGGCGGCCAGCAGGCGGCGGGCGCGCCCGGCATCGGCGTCGGTGGGGCCGAAGATGGTGTGGGCCAGGGGCACCTGCGCGGGGTGAATGCACAGCTTCCCGCCGTAGCCGATGGCGCGGCCCTGCTCGGCGTCCTCGCGGAAGGCGGCCTCGTCGTTCAGACGCGTGACCACGATGTCAAGCGCGTGGACTCCCGCCAGCCGCGCGGCGAGCGCGACGTGCGAGCGGGCGTACAGCACCTCCAGATTGCCCGGGGTGCGCGTGCCCCCCAGGTCGGTCGTGTAGTCCTCCGCCCCGAAGTAGGCCCAGGCGACGGGCGGCACCATGATTTCGCGGGCGTTCCACACCCCCGCGCCCGTTTCCAGCCCCGCCAGAATGGGCAGGTCCAGCCCCCGCGCCGCCAGTGCCTCCGCGACCCGCCCCACGTCCGCCGCCGACTCCAGCTTGGGCACCACCACCCCCGCGAGTTCCGGCGTCAGCACGGCCAGGTCGTCCGCGAAGAAGGGCGAGTGCGGCGCGTTCACCCGCACGAACACGGCCAGGTGGGGCGCGGCGGCAATCAGGTCGCGGGCGGCGTCGCGGGCGATGGGGCGGGCGGCGGCCTTGGCCTCCTCGGTGCCCGGCACGGCATCTTCGAGGTCAATCACGACCGCGTCGGGCTGGGCGCGGGGCAGCTTGGCAATCAGGTCGGCGCGGTTGCCCGGCGCAAACAGCACACTGCGCGGGCGGAACATCCCGGCGCTCATGCGGCGGCCCCACCGGTCAAACAAGCGTTCGTCAGCACGCCGCCCAGCATACGGGAGGGAAGGGGCAGCGCATCTCTAAAGTTCCCCAGCAGAAAGGGAGACAACGCTGGTGCGTCCGCCCTTCAGAGTGAACGGGGAACAGCAAGACACTCTCATTGCACCCAGGAGAACCCATGACGGCCCCGACCCCTTCCCCCGAACCCCGCCCCTTCGAACTCGGCCTCTACACCTTCGCGGAACGCACGCCCGACCCGGCTACTGGTCTCACCGTCAGCCCCGAGCAGAGAATGAAAGACCTGCTGGAGGAGATGGAACTGGCCGACCAGGTGGGCCTGGACGTGTTCGGCGTGGGGGAACACCACCGGCCCGACTACCTCGTGTCGGCCCCCGCCATCGTGCTGGCCGCTGCCGCCACGCGCACGCGCAACATCCGCCTCACGAGTGCGGTGACGGTGCTGGGCACCGAGGACCCCGTCCGGGTGTACCAGCAGTTCGCCACGCTGGACCTGCTTTCCGGTGGGCGGGCGGAAATCATGGCCGGGCGTGGGTCCTTCGCGGAGTCCTTTCCGCTGTTCCTGGGCGGGGCACCCGCCGACTACGACGCCCTGTTTGCCGAGAAGCTGGACCTGCTGCTGAGGGCACGCGACCACGAACACGTCTTCTGGCAGGGCCGCACCCGTCCTCCGCTCCGTGGCGAGGGGGTCTATCCGCGCCACCTGCAAGAACATCTTCCCATCTGGCTCGCGGTGGGCGGCACGCCTTCCTCGGCGCGGCGGGCGGGAATGCTCGGCCTGCCGATGGCGCTCGCCATCATCGGCGGGATGCCGGAGCGCTTCGTGCCCTTCGCCGACCTCTTCCGGGAGGCCGCCCGTGCCGCCGGGCATCCCCACCTGCCGCTGGGCATCAACTCGCACGGCTTCATCGCGCCCACCTCGCAGCAGGCCGCCGACCTGGCCTATCCCGTTCACGCGGAGGTCATGAACCAGCTCGGGCGTGAGCGTGGCTGGCCGCCGATGACCCGTGCCCATTTCGAGGGGGACCGCTCGCTGCGCGGCGCGCTGTTCGTGGGCGACCCGCAGCAGGTCGCCGAGAAAATCCTCTTCCAGCACGACCTGTTCGGCCACCAGCGGTTCCTGATGCAGATGAGCGTGGGTACCCTGCCCCACGCCCAGATGATGA
The DNA here is from genome assembly GCF_039545055.1 of Deinococcus carri. Lineage (NCBI taxonomy): Bacteria > Thermotogati > Deinococcota > Deinococci > Deinococcales > Deinococcaceae > Deinococcus > Deinococcus carri. The sequence goes on along the minus strand of NZ_BAABRP010000005.1, from coordinate 31,644 downwards.
AAGCCATCGAACTCTTCGGCACCGAGGTCGCCCCCGCCGTCCGCGCGGAGGTGGCGAGGCGCAATGCGGGGACAGCGGGGCTTCAGGGTGCGGAGTCGGCCACTGGCAACTCGTAGCGCACCACCCGGAAGCCCTTCACCTCGCGCTCGTCCACCGCCCGGAAGCCCGCCGACTCGTACAGCGCGCGGAGTTTCGGGCGGCTGGCGGCCGTGTCCAGGCGCAGGAAGGCACACCCGGCCTCACGGGTTTCCCGTGCGGCCTCCGTCAGCAGCCGGTGGGCGAGGCCCTGGCCCTGCGCGTCCGGGTGGATGCCGAGCTTGTGCAGGTACAGCGCCTCGCCGGGGGGGTCCTCCGGCCAGAAGAGGGCGTCACGGTCCAGCAGCACGAAGGTGCCGACCGCCTGACCGCCCTGCCAGGCCACGCGCCAGCCTTCCGCCGGGTAGTGCTGGGCCAGCCGCTCGGGTGTGAGGCTCGCCAGCGGCCAGAGGGCCTCGCCCCGTTCGGCCAGCCGGGAGGCCGTGGCCGTCAGGACGGCCGAGGCGGCGGCCAGGTCGCCGCGCGTGTAGGTCAGGCCCACCACATCACCCTCCCGCCGCTGGCGCAGGCTCGATGCCCGTCGCGTACAGGCCGTCGCCCCGTGCCTCCAACCGCACACGGGGGAGGGGTGCGTTCGCCTTGCCGAACACCGCCTCGCCTGCCTGGAGGGGGTCGAACACGCTGAAGTGACAGGGGCAGCCCAGTTGGGGGTGCCGCGCGTCGCTCGGCGGCCGGTAGTTGTACGCGAAGGCCAGCACCTCCGGGTCGCGGACCAGATTCACGGAGCAGCCCAGATGGGTGCAGACCCGCGAGTAGGCCACGAAGCTCCCCGGACTGTCCTGATTCGGCCCCCCGAGGGTCAGACCGCCCGGCACGGGCTGGGGCACGCTCAGGGCCAGGCAGGGTCGCCCCGCGTAGGTGAAGGGCACCGCCGTCCAGACCCCCGGCCGGAAGGCCCCGAAGCCCGCCACCCGCACGGCCTCGCCCGGCTGGAAGTCCGGCTCTCCCACCTTCCGTTTCCCGAAGGTCACGCGCGAGGCGTACCAGCCCATATACCCGAAGGCCCCCAGCGTGCCCGCCACTGGCAGCACCCACCAGCGTTCGAGCAGGGCGCGGCGGCTGAGCTTGCGGTGGCTGAGGCTCACTGGCCTGCCTTGTGCCAGCGTTCCAGCACGTCCAGCAGGGCATTCAGGTCGGTAGGCTTCAGGTCGGGAAAGGCGGGCATCGCGCCCTGGCCGTGCAGGATGATGCCCCGCATGGCTTCCCGCGTCAGCGTGGACACGCGCAGGCTGGGGCCGAGGCCGCCGCCTCCCGTCGGGCCGTGGCAGCTCGCGCAGCTCGCGGCGTAGACCCGCAGGCCGGGGTCCGTCTCGTTCTGGCGGGCGCGGATGGCGGTGATGAGTTCGTCGGCGTCGCGGCCCGCCGGGTCCAGCGTCCGGTAGCGTTCCAGCGCCGTCAGGGCGTCCGCGTCCTGCCCGAAGCGGGCCAGCGCGAAGCCCAGCAGCAGTTGCGATTCCGCCTCCTGCGGGGCGAGTTGCGCCGCCGTGCGGATAAGGAGGAAGGCCTGCTGCGCTTCTTCCGGCTTCACCGTCTGCCCGGTCTGCTCGGGGCGCGTCAGCAGCAGGATGCCCAGGCGGCGCAGCGCCTCCGGCTGCCGGGGGTCGAGCTTCAGCGCGTTGCCGTAGGCGGTGACGGCCTGGTCGTACTGCCCGCTGTCGAAGGCGGCCTGACCCCAGGCGATGTACGCGGCCTTGCCCCCCGTCGCCTCGGCCTTGCGGCGCAGGTCGGGCAGGGCCAGCACGTTCTGGACGTTCCGCGCCTCGCCCGGATTCAGCGACGCGAGCTGCCAGCGCGGCACGAAGGTGAGTGCCCCCGCCACCGTGACCAGCACCGCGACGGCCACGCCCGCCAGCGCCAGCGTGCGCGTGCGGCCCCCCCGGCGCGGCGCGGGCGGCAGCGCGTCCAGCGCCCGCAGGGTCAGCGCCGCGCGGCGTTCCAGGTCGGGGCGGCGCTTCTCGTCCTCCAGCGTGGCGAGTTCGGCGTACAGGCGGTCGCGCTCGGTGGTCAGACGTTCCCGTTCCGCCGCGTCGGGGTCGCTGGGGGCCGAGGCCCGCAGCGGCTCCAGCACCAGCCACAGCGATACCAGCAGAATCAGGGCCAGCAGCGTCAGGCTCAGAATCATGCCCTGTCTCCGTCCCGCCGCGTCCGTTCCTGCCCCGTGTTGCGCCGCACCTCCGCGAGGTAGGTGTCGAACGGCTCGTCGGGGGTCGGGCTGGCAGCGGGGGCGGCCTCACCCGCCGGGCGACGGCGGCCCAGGAAGCCCCACAGCGCCGCGCCTCCCAGGGCCAGCGCCGCGAGGGGTGCCCCCCACAGCAGCAGGTTGCGGCCGGTCTTCGGCGGGTCGAGCAGCACGAAATTGCCGTACCGCTGCGCGAAGTAGTCGTAGATTTGCCCCTCGCTCCGCCCCGCCGCCACCTGCTCGCGCACCGACTCGCGCATCTTCGCGCTGATGTCACTCCGCGACTCCGCGATGGATTCCCCCGTATCGCACAGCGGGCAGCGCAGATTCCGCTCCACCGCTACCGCCTGCGCCTGCTGCTGGGGGGTGAGGCTGGGGGCAGCCGCCAGGGCAGGCGAGACGGCGAGCAGAAGGCAGCAGGCCAGCGCCCTTCCCGCCTCCCGCGCACCGCGCACCGCGTCCCCCCTCACAGCGCCGGCACCCCAATTTTCGTCAGCCCCACATTCAGCCGCTCGCGCGTCAGGCCGCCCCGGTCCATGTGGCGCACAATGCCGTCCTTGTCGATGAAGACGGTTTCGGGAACGCCCGACACGCCGTAGTTGACGCCGGTGTCGATGCCGGGGTCTTTCAGCGTGGGATAGGCCAGGGCATATTCCTGGATGAAGTCGCGGGCGTTCTGCTCCTTCGTCTCGTTGAAGAGGATGCCCACCACCGCGAGGCCCTGTCCGCTCTGCCTGGTGCTGAGTTCGCGGAACAGCGGCGCTTCCTCGCGGCACGGCCCGCACCATGAGGCCCAGAAGTTCAGCACGACCGGGCGGCCTTTCAGCGTTGCGAGGCTGACCCGCGTGCCGTCGAGGCTTTGCAGGGTGAACTCGGGGGCGGGCTTCCCGATGAGCGGCCCGCCATCGGTCGCATTCCGGGAGGGATTCAGCAGGGCGGCCCCCAGCACCGCGACGAGCGCGGCGGCGATCAGAGGGGGCAGCAGACGCCGCCACAGCGGGGCCGGGGCAGCGGTGTTGGGAGGGGAAGGCATCTCAGTCATAGGTCATCTCGCTTGGAACTTCAGTCGGTCGCCGGGGCCGTCCGCAGGGTCGGCACGCGCGCCGTCGCCCGCCGGGGGGAAAGAGGGGAAAGAAGCGTCAGCCCCGCCCCCAGCACCACGATTAGGGTGCCCCACCAGATCCACGACACCAGCGGACTCTCGATCAGGCGCACGCTGGCCCACTTGCCCTGCGGGTCGAAGGCCGTCACTACCAGATACGTGTCGCCCAGCAGGCCGTAGCGCACGGCGGGCGCGGGGAAGGCCGTGCCGCCTGCCTGCACATAGGTGTTCATGCGAGCCTCGAAGGGCTGCCCGTCGATGAGGACCCGCGCCACTGCCGACTGCCCGTAAGGCCTGGCGTCCTTGCGGGTGCCTTGCAGGGCCAGTGTCTCGTTCAGCAGCTTCACGGGGGCCGCCCCGACATTCAGCGTGGCCTGTGCGTCCCGCTTGTACGTCCCCGAGAAGGCGATGCCCAGCGCCACCACAATCAGCCCGACATGGGCGAGGTAGGCCCCGTACCGCCGGGGCTGCTCGCGCACCAGCCCAGCCAGCCCCCCGCCCCTTTGCTTCACCGCCCGCGCCGTCAACAGCCCCAGGCCGACGAGATTGTAGGCGCTGAGAGCCATCGTTCCCAGCACGCCCCAGGCCCGCACGCCCAGCAGCCCTGCCACCAGCGCCGCCCCCAGCCCCGCCAGCAGCAGGGGCCGCAGCGCGCGCCAGAAGCTCTGCCCGTCCGCCCGCCGCCAGGGCAGCAGCGGCCCCCCGCCCATCAGCAGCAGCAGGCCCAGCCCCAGCGGAATGGCGAAGGCGTTGTAGAAGGCCGGACCCACCGAAGCGTCCCGCCGTCCCTGCACCGCCTCCACGAGGGTCGGAAAGAGCGTGCCCACCAGCACCATCACCGCGAACACCAGAAACAGCCAGTTCCCCGCCAGAAAGGCCCCCTCGCGGCTGACCGGGGCGGGCGGGTCGGCCTCGTCGCGCAGGTGCGGGGCACGCCAGGCGGCGAGCGCGATGCCCACGACCAGCAGGAAGGCCAGGAAGCCCAGGAACACCGGCCCCACCGGCCCCCCCGCGAAGGCGTGGACGCTCTGCACGATGCCCGAGCGGTTCAGGAAGGTGCCCAGCACGGTGCTCGCATAGGCCAGCACAACCAGCCACACGTTCCACGAGCGCATCAGCCCCCGCCGCTCCTGAATCTGGACGCTATGCAGGAAGGCCGTGACCAGCAGCCAGGGAATGAAGGACGCATTCTCCACCGGGTCCCAGGCCCAGTAGCCGCCCCAGCCCAGCGTCTCGTAGCTCCACCAGCCCCCTGCCACAATGGCGGCGGTGAGAAAGGCCCACGCCACCAGCGTCCAGCGCCGCGTGACCACGACCCAGTGGTCAGATAAGCGGCCCGTGACGAGGGCGGCGACCGCGTAAGCAAAGGGCACGCTCAGCCCCACGAAGCCCAGGTACAGCAGCACCGGGTGAACGGCCATCATCCAGTGGTTTTGCAGCGCGGGATTCGGCCCCAGACCGTCGGCAGGAATCTGCGCGAGCGGGATGAAGGGGCTGGCGATACTCGCGCACACGCCCACGAAAAACAGCAGGCTGACGAACATCGCGCCGAGCGACCAGGGCCGCAGCGCGTCCCGCCGCACGGTCAGACTCAGGACGAAGGCGTAGGCGGCCAGCAGCCACGCCCACAGCAGAATCGAGCCTTGCAGCGCCCCCCACAGACTCGTCACCTTCACCCAGGTCGGGGAGGTCCGCATGGAATGTTCGGCCACGTACCGCACGCTGAAGTCGTCGCGCAGCAGCGCTGCCATCAGCGTCAGGATGGCGAGGCTCATCAGCGCGAAGACGGCCCACACCGCCCGCCGCGCCGCCTCGGTCGCCCGCGTGTCGGCCCGGAGTCCACCCACCGCCGCCAGCCACGTCCCGCCCAGCGTGAAGGCCAGGGCCGCCAGTAGCGCGAGCTGGCCCAGTGCGCCGAGCGCGCTCGCCTGGAAGGAGATCAGGTTCAGCATAGGGAAAGGGATGAGGGATGGGTGATGAGGGATGAGGGGGGGCAGGTTCGGAGCAGGGATTGGGGCAGAGACGGGGTAAGCGCCTGCCCACGCGGGAACAACGCATCACTCATGGCTCATGCCTCATCACTCACTCTGCTTCAGCAGGTCCTTGAGTTCGGCCTGCGTCTGGGGCACGTGGTATTCCTCGCTGTGCTTCACGACCAGTTCGGAGGCGTGGAAGGTGTTGCCCTGGAACTCGCCGCGCACGACCACGCCCTGGTTTTCCTTGAACAGGTCGCTGACGGCACCGCGGTACTGCACCGGGAACGTCGCGCCGCCATCGGTCACGTTGAACCGCAGGTCCAGTGTCTGCGGGTTGTACTGCACGGCCTTGACCAGCCCGCCGATACGGAGGGGACGGCCTTCCAGTTCGGCACGCTGCTGCGTGTACTCGGTGGGAGTCACGAAGTATTCCAGGCTCTTGCCCAGGTTCCCGAAGGCGATAAAGGCGGTCAGCGCCACCAGCGCCACCACGCCCAGCACGATGGGCAGCGGATTGCGCCTGCGCCGTCTGGCCCGCGGGAGGGGCGCGGCGGGCGTCATTCGCGGTCCTCCTCGCGCAGTGTCCGCAACTTCAGCCACATCCAGGCGAGGTACGCGCCCAGCAGCACGAACGTCACCACGTACACCACGACCACGTATCCGGCGTACTTATCCACGCGCCACCTCCAGCGGGGCGAGGTCTTCCATCAGTTCACGTTCCTCGCGGGCTTCCTCGCGGGCGGCCAGGATGCCGCGCACGCGCAGCAGGTAGACGTACAGCAGGGTAAAGGCGACGGTCCCCGCCAGCAGCACCCAGCCGTAAATCGGGGCCGCCTCGAAACTCGGTTTGCCCAGCAGGCGCAGCGTCTGCGTCTGGTGCACACCGCGCCACCATTCCACCGCCATGTAGTTGATGGGGACATACAAGGTGCCCACCAGGCCGATGACCGCCGCCACCCGCGCCCGGCGCTCGGGGTCGTCTATCAGGCCGCGAATCAGGAGATAACCGCCGTACACGACCAGACTCAGCGCAGTGGTGGTCAGCCGGGCATCCCACACCCAGTACGCGCCCCAGGTCGGCTTGGCCCACAGCATCCCGCCCACGATGGTGGAGAGGGTAAACAGCACGCCGATTTCGGCACTGCCCATCGCCAGCCGGTCCCAGCGCCGCTGCCGCGTCAGCAGATACAGCAGCCCGAAGAGGCCGGTGCCGCCGTAGGCCAGGTAGCTCAGCCACGCGCTCGGCACATGCACGAACATCAAGCGCACCAGTGACCCCTGATTCACGTCCAGCGGCGCACGCAGGCCCAGCACCACCGCTGTCCCCAGGGCCAGCAGGGTCGCGGCTCCTAGCAGTGTCGTCACGCGGTCTTGTCTCATGTCAGTCCCCATTCTGACCTGCATTCTGTGCGGTCACCGTGAGACGCGCAGGCGCAGGAATCCTTCGTGTCCGCAGCATCCCGTCTGGGGGAGGAGGGGGCAAGTGCGAGTGTCCCCGGAGCAGTGGGTTGTCGGTTGTGGGGAGACTGAAGGCTGGTACGGTAGAGGTCCAGTTCAGAAGCCCAGTCTTAGAAGCCCAGCCCACCTTTTCCCGGAGGTTCACCCATGAAGCGTTCCCGCGTCCTGTCCCTGCTGGCCCTCGCCGCCCTGTCCGCCGCGCTGCTGGCCGCCTGCGCGCCCACGGCCTCGGCCCCTGCTCCCGCTGCCCCTCTGCCCGACCCGGCGACATACCAGCCCGCCGACGCCCCCGTCTCGGTGCCCGACGTGGGCACGGTGGGCCGCTGGATGATCACGAAAGACCTCGTCCCCGCCACCTGGCTGGGAGAGAAGCTGGGCGGGCGCACCCTGCGCGAACCCGTCAACGTGCTGTTTGTGGACCGCGCCGCCCGCACGCCGGAGGAGGCCCGCGAGCGCCTGTTGACCGCCATGACTGCCGCCGGGTACGGCCCGAAGGGCGGCCACAGCACCGGCTACTGGGGCGAGGTCGGGGGCAAGCTCTACCCCATGCTGCCCACCGGGGAGGGCGAGGCGTTCAGCGACGGCCCCTTCTGGATTCCCAACAACCACGGGCGCATCTTCGGCCCGGTGCCGCTGGCGCAGGGCTATGCCTTTACCGGGGCCTTCAGCCTGGAGGGCGTGCGCCTGCTGCCGCGCCCCGGCCACCCCTACCGCTCCTTCCAGGTGGCGCGCGAGGACCTGGCCGATAAGCTGAACAGCCGCAGCGTGTACAAGCGGGCCGGATACGTGGACATGGGGTCACGGCTAGACACACCGACAGAGACGACCGGGGACCACGACGGGCGGGCGGTGCTGCTGGTGGCGGGGGGGTAGGGGTACGCGGTGCGCGGTGCGTGGTACGCCGGAAAAGGCTCTCACTGCGTACCGCGCACTGCCTCCCGCGCCCCCTCTACCCCTCCACTGCGAATCCGAACAGCAGCGTCGCCAGAATCACCGTGCCCAGGTCGAACGCGGCCAGGAACACCACCCACGTCGTGACTTCGGGCGACCAGCCGCCGGTTAGCAGCAGGCTGGTGGCCTTCACGCTGGCGATGACGACGGGGACCAGAATGGGAAAGGCCAGGGCTGGAAGCAGCGCCTCCCGCGCCCGCAGGTTCACGGTGATGGAGCCGTAAAAGGTCGTCCCCGCCGCGAAGCCCACCACACCCAGCACCGTGGTGAGGGCCAGCGCCGCCCAGGGCACCGCCCGCCCCGCGCCCGCCGCGCCAAACAGGACCAGGCCCGCCGGAAGCGTGAAGGCCGCGACCAGCAGCAGCGGCCCCAGCACGCCCAGCAGCTTGCCTACGTACAGCGCCCCATGCGCCCCCGGATACAGCAGCAGTTGCTCCAGCGCCCCCGCCTCCTGCTCCTGCGCGAAGGCCCGCTGCGCTCCCACCGCCGCCGCGAGCGCGAGCGCCGTCCACACGGCCCCCGCCGCCACGCCTGCCGTCTGCGCGGACGTGCGGGCAGACGTGTCCCCCCCCAGAGCCAGACCCAGCACCAACAGCACCAGCCCCGCGAAGAAGGCGGTGGCGAGCAGCGTGTCGCGGGTCCGCCCGGCCACGCGCAGGTCCTTGAGGGCGAGGGTGAGGGCGGCGTTCATAGGTGCCCTCCGGGCAGGACGCGGGGCGCAGTGCGCGGTGCGCGGTGAAAAGATGGGAGGCAAGCCGCTCCCGCGTACCGCGTACCGCGTACCGCCTCCCTCACGCCTCCTCCAGCTTCCCGCCCGCCAGCCGCAGCGCCCGTGGGGCCACCTGCCGCGCGAGGTCGGGTTCGTGGGCGGCGACCACCAGGGTCACGCCCTGCCCGGCAAGGTCGCCCAGCAGCTCCAGCGTGAGTTGCCGCCCCGCGTCGTCCAGATTGGCGAAGGGTTCGTCCACCAGCGTGACGGGCCGGGCGAGCAGGTGCGCCCGCGCCAGGGCCAGGCGCTTTCGCATTCCCGCCGAGAGAAACCGCGTGCGGCGGGCGGCGGCCCGTTCCAGCCCCACCCGCCGCAGCGCCCCCGCCGCGTCCCCCCGCTGCCCGTGCATCCCCAGTGCAAAGTCGAGGTTTTCCGTGCCCGTCAGGTCGGGGTACAGCCCCGCGTCCACCGGCATCAGGTGGATGAGGTCGCGTACCGCCCGCCCGTCCCGCAGGTCGAAGCCCAGCACCCGCCCCTCGCCCCGCGTGGGCCGCAACCCCGACGCCAGCAGCCGCAGCAGTGTCGTCTTGCCCGCCCCGTTCTCGCCCAGCAGCGTGATGCCCTCGCCGGCAGGCACGTCCAGCGTCACGCCGCGCAGGATGACTTCACGGCCCAGGCGGAGCCAGAGGTCGCGGAGCTGGAGGGCGTGGGGGGGCGCAGGACGCGGTACGCGGTGCGCGGTGAGGTCCGTCTGTTCCTGCGTCCCGCGTCCCGCGTCCCGCGCACTCACACCTTCAGCCACGCGGGCATCACCTCATAGAAAAATGTCGCCAGCCGCGTGAATTGTCCGGTCACCATCAGCAGCCCGACCAGCACCAGCACCGCACCACCGACCTTTTCAAAAATGCCCGCGTAGCGGTTCAGGCGGCGCAGGTTCAGGCGATGCCACAGCAGGGCCGCCAGCAGGAATGGCACGGCCAGCCCCAGCGTGTAGGCGGCGAGCAGGCCCACGCCGGTGCCCAGGCTTGCGCTGCTGGCCGCCAGCCCCAGGATGCTCCCCAGCGCCGGGCCGAGGCAGGGACTCCAGCCGAAGGCGAAGGCCGCGCCGAGGGCGACCGGACCGTACCCGCCCGCATCCGCCAGCGCCCGCGTGTCGCGCATCAGCCAGGGCAGGCGCACCACGCCCAGCATCACCAGTCCGAAGAAGATGATGAGCACCCCCGCCAAGCTCCCCAGCAGAATCTTGTGCGGCGCGAGCAGGGCACCCAGGCTGCTCGCCGTCGCCCCCAGCGCGATAAACACCAGCCCAAAGCCCAGGATGAAGCCCAGCGCCCGCAGCAGCGGTGCCCGCGCTCCGCCGATGACACCCAGGTAACTGGGCACCAGCGGCAGCACGCACGGGCTGAGAAAGGAAATCAGGCCCGCGAGAAAAGCCACCGTGACGGACGGGGCACCGGAGGGGGCGAACATGCGGGGAGTCTAGCGGAGGGGGGAGGGGGCGGGCGTCCCCTGGGGTCAGAGTTCCTCGAAGAACCCGCTGTTCACGCGCTTGACATGGTAGGTGGAGTGAATGTCGACGCCGACGCCATACTCGATCATCAACTGGGCGAGTTGCGGGCCGTCAATCAAAATGATGTTTCCGATTTGCTGGGCGGTCGTTCTGGCTCCGTCACTGAACGTTGAGGTCGTCAGGAAAACACCTTTTGATGCCTTGTGATAAGTCAGGCTTCCGGCGAAGGTGCGGATTTCGGGACTGTGAACAGGGTTCTGCCACTTCTTGGCCTGAAGGTAGATGCGATCCAGGCCGAGCGGGTCCTGCTTGATGAGGCCATCTATCCCGTTGTCGCCACTGCGCCCGAGGGCCTGTCCGGCATCCCGCATGCTGCCGCCATAGCCCATCGCCAGGAGAACCTCGACCACCAGCCGCTCGAATTGCGCGGGCGTCAGCTCCTGCACCTGTGAGAGCAACTCGGCAGCCAGAGCCTTGTTCAATTCCGCATACAGGGCTGCGAGTTGCTCTTCGGGCGACAGGAGCGTGTTTGGGGAGGCGGCAGCATCTGGAAGTGGTGCGGCCTGGGTGGGGGCTTGGACGGCCCCTGTCCCCTGAAACTCTTGGAACTCCGCGAATGCCGTCAGGGTCCGGGCGTTGATTTCCGGTTGCGTTCGCAACAGCTCCCGGCCACGCTCCGTCACCTGAACCCAGCCGCGTTGTGAACTCTCCAATGCGCCTGCCTTCAGCAGATAGGTCTTCGCCCAGCCGATCCGGTTCATGTAGGTGGGTTGCCTGCCGCTGGGGAGCAGTTCCGCCATCTCACTTTCCGTCAACTGAAACTCAGTCGCCAGGGCCGCATAGATGTCACGCATCCGCTGCGTAGTACCGTCCGCCAGCAGCTTCAACAGGGGTCGCATGAACGTCTGGTAATCCGGCACCGCCATGTCTCACCCTATTCCAGATGCAGGGGCCGCCCCCTCTCAGATCAGCGGCCCCTCAACCCTCATCCCCTCAATCCGTCACCGCCCCCCGCGCCGCGCTGCTCACCACCCGCGCGTATTTCGCCAGCACGCCCCGCTTGTAGCGCGGTTCCGGCGCGACCCACGCGGCGCGGCGGCGGGCGATTTCCGCTTCGTCCACATGCAGGGTCAGCTCGCAGGTCTCGGCGTTCAGTTCGATGGTGTCGCCCTCCTGCACCAGCGCGATGGGGCCACCCACGTACGCCTCGGGAGCGACGTGGCCCACGACCAGGCCGTAGGTGCCGCCCGAGAAGCGCCCGTCGGTGATCAGGCCCACGCTGTCGCCCAGGCCCTTGCCGATGATGGCGCTGGTGGGCGAGAGCATCTCGCGCATGCCGGGGCCGCCCCGGGGTCCCTCGTAGCGGATGACCAGCACGTCCCCGGCGCGAATCCGGTCGCCCATGATGGCGGCCATGCATTCCTCTTCCGAGTCGAAGACGCGGGCGGGGCCGGTGATCTTGATCTGCTTCAGGCCGCTGATCTTGGCGACGCTGCCTTCCGGGGCAAGGTTCCCGCGCAGGATGGCGAGGTGCCCCTGTTCGTAAAGGGGCTGGTCGAAGGGCAGGATCACGTCCTGGCCGGGGTCGGGCTGGTCCGGCTCGTCCGCCAGATTCTCCGCCACGGTCTTCCCGGTCACCGTGAGGCAGCCGCCGTGCAGCAGGCCCGCCGAGAGCAGCATCTTCATAACGCGGGGAATGCCGCCCACCTCGTGCAGGTCGGTGGCGACGTACTTCCCGCTGGGCTTGAGGTCACAGAAGATGGGCGTGCGCTCGCGGATGCGCTCGAAGTCCTCCAGGGTCAGGTCAATGTCGCAGGCGTGGGCAATCGCCATCAGGTGCAGCACCGCGTTGGTCGAGCCGCCGACCGCCATGACGACCGTGATGGCGTTCTCGAAGGCTTCCTTCGTCAGGATGTCCAGTGGGCGGATGTCCTGCTCGATGAGGTGCAGGAGGGCGCGGGCGCTGTCGGCGGCGGAGACGGCCTTTTCGGCGTCCACGGCGCTCATGGTGGAGGAGTGCGGCAGGCTCATGCCCATCGCCTCGAAGGCGCTGCTCATGGTGTTGGCGGTGTACATGCCCCCGCAGGAGCCGTTGCCGGGACAGGCGCGCTTCTCGATCTGCTCGAAGTCCTCGCGGCTCATCTTGCCCGCGCCGTAGGCCCCGACCGCCTCGAACACGGACACGATGGTGAGGTCCTTGCCCTCGTAGTGCCCCGGCTTGATCGTGCCGCCATACACGAAGACGGCGGGGATGTTCAACCGGGCAATCCCGATCATCGCTCCGGGCATGTTCTTGTCACAGCCGCCCACCACGATCACGCCGTCGTGAGACTGCCCGCGCGAGACGGTTTCGATGGAGTCCGCGATCACCTCGCGGCTGACCAGCGAACACTTCATGCCCTCGGTGCCCATGCTGATGCCGTCGGACACCGTGATGGTGCCGTAAATCTGGGGCATCGCGCCGCCCTCGTGAATTGCGCCAGTGATGTGGTCCGCCAGTTCACCCAGCCCGTTGTTGCAGGGCGTGATGTTGCTCTGCGCGTGTGCCACGCCGATGATCGCCTTGTCGAAGTCGCCGTCCTGAAAGCCCACCGCCCGCAGCATGGCCCGGTTCGGCGCACGCTCGTCGCCCTGCGTGACGTGGTGGCTGTTCCAGTTCAGCTTGCGCTTGGTGCGGGTGTCGGTCATGCCTCAAGGTAGGGGAAAGCCAGCGGGGAGGGGGTGGGGCGGCTCAGACAGGTCCGTGCGAGGATAAGCGGGTGATACCAAATTGCGATGATTCCTTTGAATCATCCGAGCGGACTGGCACAGCTCCGCAGGAGAGCGAGTGGCAAAAAGGACGTGGTTGCGGCAATGGAACCGCCCAGTGTCCAGAGCCGCCTCTGGACACGCTTTCAGGGCGGGCAGGAACATCTGGCGCTTTTCCAGATGTCCGGGAATCAGAGCAATCCCGTATGAGATGGTTCCTCGGCGTTGCGCTTGTGCTGCTGCTCGCGGCCTGTGCCCCCCGTGACCCGGCGGCGCTGCGGGCCGTCCCGCTGACCGCCGAGGAAAAACAGCTGGGCCGTGTGGCCGCCTTCAGCGTGCCCGTACCTACAGGCGCGCAGGGCGTGGCTTACGGCCTGTCTGACGGTGGCTATTCCGTCTCGCCCCTGCCCGAGGAAGCCCGCCGCCGGGGCAGGCTGCGCGTGACGGTCGGCACCGCTGCGAACGGCTGCGAGGCAGGGGAGGTGCAGGTGTGGGTGGGGACGCTGGGCACATGCCTGCCCGTTCCGCAGGGCGGTTACTCCATGCGGACGCTGGGGGGAGGCGAAGTAGCCCTCAACCGCTGGACCCCCCTGTTTCTCGTCAGGCCGTTTGGTCAGGCAGGCCCAGGCGAATTGCTGGAGACGCCCGACCGCTCCCGCTGGGGCGTGGCTGCCATCGCCTTCACCACAGCGGACGGGGAAGGCGGACCGCCCCCCGGCCTCCCTGAACCTTCTTCCGTCCTTGCCACCCTCAACGCAAACGGCGACCTCCGCCAGCCCTGACCCCAAAGGGAGGAGGCAGCCCCCACCCGGAAGCTGCCCCCTCTCGTCCTCATTCCTAAACCCTAACCCCTCACCTCACGCCTTGACGGGCGCGGCCCCCTTCCGCTTGTCCTTCCACTCCTCCAGGTAGACCACCATCGGCGCGACGATGTAGATCGAGGAGTAGGTACCGACCAGGATGCCGATCAGCAGGATCAGGCTGAAGTCGCGCAGGACCGGGCCGCCGAAGATCAGCAGGCTGACCAGGGGCAGCATGGTGCTGACCGAGGTCATGACCGTGCGCGAGAGCGTCTGGTTGATGGAGGTGTTCACGATCTCGCGGTAGGGCCGCCCGCGCATCTCGCGCAGGTTCTCGCGGATACGGTCGGAGACGATGATCGAGTCGTTCAGCGAGTAGCCGATCAGGGTCAGCAGTGCCGCGACGCTGGCAATCGTGAATTCCAGGCCCAGCAGGCTGAAGAGGCCCATCGCAATCGCCACGTCGTGGAGGGCCGCCACGATGCTGCCCAGACCCAGGATGAAGTCGAAGCGGAAGGCCACGTACACCAGAATCAGGGCCAGGCCCAGCAGCACGGCGTACAGGGTCTTCTGGGTGAGTTCCTTGCCGACGGCGGGACCGACCGTCTCGCTGGCCTGCACCTCACCCTGCGGAAGCTTATTGATCGCGGCGCTGAGCGTCTGCACCTCGGGCGCGGTGAGTTCGGGCACCTTGACCGTGTACTGCGCGCCGCTGAGGCCCGGCGTCTCGTTGCGCTGAATGGTGGCGCTCTGCGGCGTGACCTTGGCGACGCCCGCGCCCGTCACGGCGGCGCGCATCTGCTCGGTGGTCGTCTGCCCGCTCGCCCGCACCGTGAGGGTGGTGCCGGGGCTGAAGTCCACCCCGTAGTTCAGGCCGCGGGTGCCCACGATCAGGCTCCCCGCCAGCGCCAGCAGCACGCTGGCGGAGGTCACGATGGGCGCGGCCCGCATGAAGTTGATGTTCGTCTTGCCGATGCGGGTGGGCGCGCTGGCGTTGGGATGGCGCTGCGCGAGCACCTGAAGGCCCCACTTGGCGAACACCAGGTTCGAGAAGGTGGAGGCGATCACGCCGATGATCAGGGTGACGGCAAAGCCCTTGACCGGGCCGGTCGAGTAGTTGTACAGCGCCAGTGCCGAGAGCAGGTGCGAGGCGTTCACGTCCAGAATCGCGGCGGTCGAGTGCTGGTAGCCCGCGCCGATGGCGTTCTTCAGGCCCTTGCCCTTGTGCATCTCCTCCTTGATGCGTTCGAAGGAGATCACGTTGCCGTCCACGGCCGCGCCGATGGTGAGCACCAAGCCCGCGATGCCCGGCAGCGTGAGGGTGGCCCCGAAGCCGCCCAGCAGCCCCAGGATCAGGATGCTGGAAAACAGCAGGCCCAGCGCGGCCACCAGCCCGAACCAGAAGCCGTAGTAGAAAAACAGCATGGCGAACACCAGCCCGATGCCCACCAGCGCGGCAATCGCGCCGCTGCGGATGGCGTCGGCCCCCAGCGTCGGCCCGATGGCCCGCTCGGCTTCGGTCTTGATCTTGATCGGCAGCGCGCCGGACTTGAGCACCAGCGCGAGCTGGCTGGCCTCCTCGGCGTCGAAGTTGCCGCTGATCTGCACGTCACGGAAGAGGCGCTGCTGGATGGTCGCCACCGACTGAATCTGATCGTCGAGCACGACCGCCATCAGCCGCCCCACGTTCCGGCCGGTAAAGTCACCGAAGGTCTGCGCGCCCTTCGGCGTGGTCTGGAAGGTGACCACCCAGCCGCCGCGCGTCGGGTCGGTGGCGGCGGCCGCGTTGGCGATCACTTCACCCGTCGCCTGCACCGGCCCCAGGTCCGAGAGCTTGTAGCCGCCGGTGCGTGGGTTCTGCTGGGCCAGCGTGGGATCGGGCCGCGCCCCCTGGTTCACGACGCGGAACTCCAGCCGGGCAGTGCGCTGGATGATCTCGCGCGCTCGCTGCTGCACCTGCGGGGTCGCGCCGGGAATCTCCACGACCACGCGCTTGCCGCCCGCCACGGTCACGGTCGGCTCGGCCACGCCCAGGGCGTTGATGCGGTTCTCGATAACGGTCTTGACCCGGTCGAGTTCGTCGCGGGTGGCGTTGCCGCTCTCAGGCGCGAGTTCGATGCGCAGGCCGCCCTTGAGGTCCAGGCCCAGCGTCATGAACTGGTACTGGTCGTTCCAGAGCGAGAGGGGCGTCTTGGTGTGTTCCCAGGGCCGCCAGATGTACAGCAGGCTGGCGAGCAGCGTCAGCAGCAGCAGCAGCCCGGTCCAGAGGTTCGGCTTGCTGGCGGTCGGGGCCGCACGCCTGGGCGGCGGACGGCGGTTGCGGTTCGGATTGTTGTAGGTCACAGGTGAACTCCGGGAGTTGGGGTGGGGGTGTGTCGTGCGGGCAGGCTGGCGCTCGCCACCCTCTTCCCAGCCCTTCCTCGCAAGGGGGGTCTTTTTGACAAAAGGTCTGATTGCGGCTCATTCAGAGCTGAACGCTGACGGCTGAAAGCTTCCCTCAGCCGCCGTCCGTCTGCCGCCGCCCCAGCAGCGCGAGGGTGCGTGGCAACGTGGGCGCGGTCCACAGGGGAACGGGGGCGGGCACTTCGGCGGACAGAGGCGTCAGCCAGACCGCTTCTGGGGGAGCGGCCGCGAGCAGCGCGGGGCCGGGGGACGGCGGCGGTGCGGGCCGCGCTTCCGGCAGCGCCGGGGCGACATTGCCCGCGGTCAGGCGCGCCCCCTGATCCGTCACCGGCGGCTGATGCCCCAGCAGCACCGCCAGCACCGACAGCAGCGTCAGCATGCCCGGCCACGCCAGCAGGTGCGCGCGCCACAGCGGCGTCGCGTCGGGGTGGGGAGGGGCGGGCTGGGGCTGAGACATAGGGGGGCCGGAAGGAAAGGCAGCCCAGCATAGCAGGCCCTTCCTGACCGGAGGGCGACGGGACAGGCGTTTTAGCCCCCGCTTAACCGCCTCCCGCCACTCTGCTCCTGCCGGCCCCCGTCGGGCCGGACATTCCCCACAGGAGCGTGACCCATGAAGCGCAACAGCAAACGCGCCCCCCTGATTGCCCTCGCCGCCGCCCTGCCCCTCACGGCGGGTCTGGTGTTCGCGGCGGGCACCTCGGCCACCCCCCAGCGGGTGCAGCCCGCCCAGCCGGGGCAGCAGGCTCCGGGCACCGCGGGTGGTCCAGCAGGACAGACTGCCCCGCAGCGTTCCCAGAGCGGCACCAATTACGAAGGCGTCTTTCTCCAGAAACTCGCCGCGCAGCTCGGCATCAGCGTGGAGCGCCTGCGGGCGGCGGCCGTCGCCGCGGGCAGCGCCACCATCGACCAGGAGGTGCGGGCCGGCGACATCCCCAGTGACCGCGCCGCCGGGATGAAGGGGCGACTCCAGCAGAATCCCCTCGGCTTCGGCGGTCGCGGAGGGCACGGCCCGCGTGGGCACCACCGCGGCGGGCAGGACGGCCCCCGTGGCTTTGACCGCCCCGGCGACAGCAGCGGCAACGGGGCGGGCACCGGCACTTTCGGCAGCGACACCTCCGGCACCTGACCCTTCCCGCGGCCTTCATCCCAACTGTGGATGAGCAGCCACCTCTCGCGGGGTAGAACGGGAAGCATGGCCCTCCCCGCCTCACCCGCGCCCGCCCGTCCGCCCCTGCGGCAACGGGTGGGTTTCCGTTTTGCGCTGGTCTACGGTCTGCTGACGGTCACCAACGGGCTGTTCCTGCCCTGGCAAGCGGCCTCGGCGTGGTTCGCCCAGACCGTGGTGCATCAGCCCCTGCCGCCGCGCCTGCCCCAGAACGGCAGCGGCGACACGCTGGAAAATTACGTGCTGGCGGCCCTCTTCCTGCTGACGGCGCTGCTGGTCACGCTGGTCTGGAGCCTGCTGGAGCGGCGGGGGCACCTCACCGAGCGCCTCTTCTGGTCCGCCCATACGGCGCTGCGCTTCTATGCGGGCTTCTTTCTGCTGTTCTACGGCTGGAGCAAGGTGCTGCTGAGCCAGATGCCCGCCCCCGACTTGACCGACCTGCTGACCCCTCTGGGCGAGATGAGTCCGATGGGCCTGCTGTGGCGCTCCGTCGGGGCCTTCCCGCTGTACGAGGTGGCGGGCGGGCTGGCCGAGGCGGTCGCGGGGGCGCTGCTGCTGTTTCGCCGGACCAGCCTGCCGGGCGCGCTGCTGGGCGCGGGCGTGATGGCCTACGTGTTCCTGCTGAACCTCAGCTACGACGTGCCGGTCAAGCTGTTCTCGGCCCATCTGCTGCTGTTCTGCCTGCTGCTGCTGATTCCCTTTCTGCCGCGGCTGTGGGCGCTGCTGCTCAACCGCCCGGCGGCCCCGGTGCGCTTTCCCGTGCCGCATGCCCGCCCCCTGTGGCGCTGGCTGGGGGCGGGCGGCGCGGCCCTGCTCGCCCTGGCGGCCCTGGCCTACCCGCCCTTCGCGGTCAGCCAGATGCAGCGGCAGTATGCTGCCTGGCCTGCCGCCTCGGACCTGGCGGGCATCTACACCGTGCTGAACGATTCGCGCCCCGCCGCCGCCCGCCTGGAAGACGACACCCGCTGGCAGAAGGTGGCCCTGAGTGACCGGGTTTATTCCCAGTCGGGCCAGACCTACTCCGGCGTGCGCGTCCGCCGCGTGAGTGGCGACGACCTCCGGGGCACTTATGAAGCCGACCCCACCGCCGCCGAGCTGACCGTGACGCTGAGAGGCAGTTCCACCACCTTCCGCTCTACCCGCACCCCCGCCGGCCACCTCCTGCTGCGCGGCGAGGAAGGCGGCACGCCCTTCACCCTCGAACTGGCCCCCGACCCCGACGCCCAGCGGCTGACCACCCGAGGCTTCCACTGGGTCAACGAGACGCCCTTCAACCGCTGAGGCGCGCGGCTAGCGCCCAGCCGCCAGCAAGGTCCCGGCCCGCTCGTCGTTTTCCCTGCTCCCCTCTCCCAGTGGAGCAGGGAAAACAAAAAAGGGGCGGCCCCACACGGGAACCGCCCCTCTCTTTTGCTGGCTGCTGGTTGCTGGAAGCTGCCCGCTTCCTTACGCCTGCTCGACTTCCACCATCTCGCTGGCCTCGATGATGTCGCCTTCCTGCACGTCGTTCCAGTCGAGGTTGATACCGCACTCGTAGCCGGTCTGCACCTCGCGGACATCGTCCTTGAAGCGCTTGAGGCCCACGATGGTGCCCTCGTACACGACCTGCTTGCCGCGCGTGACCTTGGCCTTCGCGTTGCGGCGCAGCATGCCGTCGGTCACGTAGGACCCGGCGATGTTGCCGCTCTTGGGGTGGCGAATCACCATGCGGACCTCGGCGCGGCCCAGGTAACGCTCCTCGAAGACGGGTTCGAGGTTGCCCTTGATCAGGCGGTCCACCTCGTCGATCAGCTCGTAGATGATGCGGAAGGTGCCCAGTTCGATGCCCTTGGTGTCCGCCACCTTTTTCACGCCGCCCGAGGCCGTCACGTTGAAGCACAGGATGGTCGCCTCGGCGGTGGAGGCCAGCAGCACGTCGCCCTCGGTGGGCGACCCGATGCCCGCCAGCAGCACGTTCAGCTTGACGTCCTCGGTTTCCTTCTTGGCGAGGATGCCCTGGATGGCTTCCAGGCTGCCCTGGGTGTCCGCACGCAGGATCAGGTTCACCGTGCGGGTTTCCCCGAGCGGCCCCATCATCTCTTCCAGCGTCTTCTTGCGCTGGGTGCGGGCGTTCTCGGCGTCGCGGCGGTCGCTGGCACGCTGCGCGATCACCTCGCGGGCCGCGTGTTCGTTCTTGGCGCTGACGACCTTCTCACCGCTGGCCGGGGCCTCGGAAAAGCCCAGAACCTGCACGGGCGTGCTGGGTCCGGCCTCCTTGATGCGCCCGCCATTGGAGTCGGTCATCGCCTTGATCTTGCCGTAGCCCTCGCCCACGACCAGGAAGTCCCCGACGTGCAGCGTGCCTTCCTGCACCATCACGGTCGCCAGCACGCCCGCCTGACGGTCCACGCGGCTCTCGATGACCACGCCGCTGAAGCTGCCCTTGGGGTCGGCGCGCAGGTCTTCGAGTTCGGCGGTCAGGCTGATGTACTCCAGCAGGTCCTCCACGCCCTCGCCCGTGCGGGCGCTGACGGGCACCACGATGGTGTCGCCGCCGTACTCCTCGGGCACGAGGTTCAGGGTGGTGAGGTCGGTCTTGACGCGCTCGGGGTCGGCCTGCGGCAGGTCGATCTTGTTGACCGCCACCAGCATGGGCACCTTGGCCGCCTGCGCGTGCGCGATGGCCTCGCGCGTCTGGGGCATCAGCGAGTCGTCGGCGGCAATCACGATGATGGCGATGTCCGCCACGTTCGCGCCGCGCGCGCGGATGGTCGTGAACGCCTCGTGGCCGGGCGTGTCGATAAAGACGATCTTGCCCTTGCTCGTCCGCGCCTCAAAGGCCCCGACGTGCTGGGTGATGCCGCCCGCCTCCTTGGCCGCGACCTTCGTCTTGCGGATGTAGTCCAGCAGGCTGGTCTTGCCGTGGTCCACGTGGCCCATGATGGTGACGACGGGGGCGCGGTGCGGCAGTTCCGGTTGTGTGTTCACGGGGGCCTCCGGCTCACGTTCGGCGGTAGCGGTCACGGCGGGCTGCGGCACGCTCTGGGCCGTGGCCGGCGCGGGGGCCGCCTGGGTGGG
The DNA here is from genome assembly GCF_039545055.1 of Deinococcus carri. NCBI lineage: Bacteria > Thermotogati > Deinococcota > Deinococci > Deinococcales > Deinococcaceae > Deinococcus > Deinococcus carri. The sequence continues at coordinate 11,493 of NZ_BAABRP010000005.1, read as the reverse complement.
GGTGTTCTGGGAGGAGATGTTCTGAGGGGTAGGGGTCTGCGCGGCGTCCGCCTCGGTGGTGTCGGTGCTGGTGGCAGCGCCGGTGCCGGACGCGGCTTCCTCGGCCAGCATCTCCTTGATCAGGCCGACCGTGTCTTCCTCGATGGTGCTGCTCACGCTCTTGTAGGACACGCCCAGGCTGTCGAGGATTTCCAGCATTTTTGCGTTGTCCACGCCAAGGTCCTTGGCGAGGGTATAGATGCGAACTTTCGACATGCTCACCTCCGGTGAGGCCCGCCGCTCCACCTTGGGGGGTGGGGGCGGCAAAGATCAGGTTGTCATGGGCTGATCCATAGATGGGTTAGAGAGGTTCAGGGTGCGCAGCTCGGCGCTGATCGCCGGAGCGTCGCCCCGGAAGGCCCGCCGCAGCCGCTTTTCCTGCCAGCATTCGGGCAAGTCGGCGCACAGGTAGGCCCCCCGCCCGGTCCGCTGGCCCGGCAGCACCCGCCAGCCTGCCGGAGTCCGCGTCACGCGCACCAGTTCATCCTGGGGCCGTTTGCGGCGGCAGGCGACGCAGGTGCGTTCCGGAACGTGGCGGGGCCTGGGGGCGGACAGCGGCATAGGCGCGGCGTTACTCCTGCTCGTCGTCCGGGCTGGCGGTCGCCACCGAGCGGCTGTCCTTGAACAGCGCGTCGAAGGCTGAGGCGGCGGCGCTGCTCGGCCCCGCGCCCGGCTGCCCCTCCTGCATCGCCTGCTGCATGGCGGCGTCGAGGTCGCTGACGGCCGCCGTTTCGCGCAGGTCGATCTTGAAGCCGGTCAGCTTGGCGGCCAGCCGCACGTTCTGCCCACCCTTGCCGATGGCGAGGGAAAGCTGGTCGGGCGTGACCGTCACGGTCGCCTCGCGGCTGTCAGGCTGCACCTCGATCAGGCCCACCTTGGCGGGCGAGAGCGCGTTGCGGATGAAGTCGCGGGTGTTGGCGTCCCACAGGATCACGTCTACGCGCTCGCGCCCCAGCTCGCCGGTCACGGCCTGGATGCGGTTGCCGCGGTGCCCGATGCAGGCCCCGATGGGGTCCACGTTGGGGTTGTGGCTGTAGACGGCCACCTTGGAGCGCTGCCCCGCCTCGCGGGCAATCGCCTTGATCTCCACGATGCCGTTGGCGACTTCCGGGATTTCCTGCCGCAGCAGGTAGTCCAGCAGCCGCTCGTCGGCGCGGCTCGCCAGGATGGTCGGCCCCTTGGGCGTCTTGCGGACTTCCTTGAGGTAGATCTTGACGCGGTTGCCGGGCACCAGCTTCTCGCCGGGAATCTGCTCGCGGGGGGGCAAAATCGCCTCGCCCGCGCCCAGCTCCACGAACCAGTTGCCCTTGTTGTCGCTGCGGACGACCTGGGCGGTCAGCACCTGGCCCTCGCGGTCCTTGTACTCGTTGTAGACCACGTTGCGCTCGGTTTCGCGCATCTTCTGCGTCAGCGTCTGCTTGGCGGCCTGAAGCGCGATGCGCGAGAACTTCTCGCGGTCTACCGGGAACTCCATCTCCATGCCGATCTCGACGCCGGGGTCGAGTTCGAGCGCGTCGGCCAGCGAGATCTGGAGGTTCTCGTCCTCGGCCTTCTCGACCACCTCGCGCACGATCAGCACTTCAAGTTCGCCGCTGACGGGGTCAAGGTGGACCTCGACGCGCCGGTCGGGTTCCACGTTGCGGGTGTAGGCCTGCGCCAGCGACTGCTCGAAAGCCTCGATCAGCTGCATCTCGTTGATGTTGCGTTGCTGCGCCACTTCACGCAGCGCGTCCGCGAAATTGAATTCACCCTGGGTCATCCCACTCTTCCTTCCTGTTTTGCTGGCCTGTTGTGCTGGCCCTGTTGGCCTGGCCCGTGTTCAGCGGTGCCGGTCGGGGAACTCGGCCAGGTTGCCCTGGAAGGTCCCGATGGTGAGGGTCACGTCGCCCTGGCCCTCGACATCGAACGTCACCTGCTCGCCCTCGACCGTCTTGATCGGCGCGGTAAAGGCGTGTCCCTCGCCGCGCACGCGCGCCTTGAGGCCCAGCATCCGCTCGAAGTGTCGCGCCCGGGTCAGCGGGCGCTTGGCCCCGGGCGATTCCAGCTCCAGGCGGTACTCGCCCGCGATGGGGTCCACGCGGTCGAACTCCGCGCCGACCACGCGGCTGGCCTGTTCCAGGTCCTCGACGGTCACGGGTTGTTCGTCCAGGCGGTCCATGCGAATCACGACGATGGGCCGCCGTCCGGGGTTCTGCACCTGCACGTCCAGCACCTCGAATCCCAGCGGCCGCAGCACGTTGTCTGCGAGGTGCTGGAGACTGTTCGAGGGTTGAGCTGTCAAGTTTTGAGCTGCGTTGTTATTCATATTGTGGGCCGCCTTCGCGGGCCTGCAAACCACCCCCTCCACGAAAAAAGGTGGGGCAGAGCACCCACCTCGCTTCGAGGATTTACCCCAGCAGTATAGCTCAAGTGCGCCGGTGGGCGGGGCCAGGCATTACAAAAGCCGCGCGCCGCCCCGCTCAGTTCGCCGGGGTGTCGCTGCCCAGGCGCACGGTCACGTCGGCCCCCGGCACGCCGCCCTGCCGCGTGACCTCGCCGTGACCCACGTCGCGCAGCACGCTGGCCGCCGCCGCACCGCTGACAGTGGTGGGCACGCCATCCGTGCGGGGTTCTTCCGCGATTCGCACGTCCTGATAGCCCAATTCCTCCAGCCTGGTCCTGAGGCGGCGGGCGCTGCCGTCCGGCGCGGCGAGGTTGACCACCGCGACGGTCAGGGCGCGCGGGTCGTTGGGGTCGCGGAAGTTTTCGGCCACCAGCGCGCGCAGGGCCGCGCGGTCGGGCAGCCAGGTGCCGCCCCCGCCGAAGCTGCCGGGAACGGTGTGCATGTTGACCTTCACGCCCCCCAGCGCCGCGCCCAGCAGCGCCCCCACCTCCTGCCGGGTCAGGTTGGACTTGGTATTCTGGTCGAGTGCGCCGACCATCGCGGGCAGCCGCCACCAGTTCAGCGGGCTTTTTATCTGCCCCACCAGCGCCGTCAGGTAGGTCTGCTGCCGCGCCACCCGCCCGATGTCGCCCATACCGTCGTGGCGAAAGCGCAGGAAGCCTTCCGCCTGCTGCCCGCTGAGGTGTTGGCGGCCCGGCTGGAGGTCGATATGCAGCTTCCCGGCGTTGTCGTCGTACTTCATGCGCTGCGGCACGTCCAGCGTCACGCCGCCCGCCGCTTCCGTCAGCGCGCGCAGGGCGTTCAGGGAGAGCAGGCTGTAGGCGTCCACCCGAATCCCGGTGAGGTCCTCCACCGACCGCACCAGCAGCTCCGGCCCGCCGTGGGGGTTGGCCGCGTTGATCTTGCTCCAGCCCCAGCCGGGGAGGTTCACCCAGGTGTCGCGCGGAATGCTCAGCAGGTTCGCCGTGCCGTCGGGCCGCACCTGCGCCAGCACGATGGTGTCGGTGCGCTGGTCGTACTGCTCAGGTTTGGCTGGCCACGGCCACATGCCCGACTTGTCGTCGTAATCCACGTCCACGCCGGCCAGCAGCACCGTCACCGGGCCGTCGGCCTTGTGGGGCAGTGCGCCGTAGCGGGTCAGAGCGGGAAAGGCGGGGGCCAGCAGGGCCACCAGGCCCGCGAGAACAACCAGAATCAGAAGGACGGCACGGCGCACCCAGCGAGTGTAGCTGGCCCCAGGATGAGGCACAATCACGCGCTCAGCGGCCCGCCTCCACGCCCAGCAGCGCCGCCCCCAGGCTCCCGTAGCTCACCTCGTCGGCGGGCGGGTGCGTCAGGCCCGCGCGGGCATCGCGCAGCAGCCGGGCCAGCGGCAGCGCGGGCGTGAGGGCCGCCCCCCCCGCCGTCCGCCCCGCCAGGTCGGTGGCACTCACGGCGGCGTTGGTGGCGTGGGCCTTGGCCGCCGCGAGGAGGGGCACGGAGGCCGCGGTGGGGGCCGTGTCCCAGGCGCGGGCCGCCTCCAGCAACAGGGCGCGGGCGGCGTGCAGCTCGGCGGCGATGCGCCCCACGTTCTCCTGCACGCGGGGCAGAGTGGCAATCGGCCGGCCCAGGGCGGTGGGCACCCGCTCCCGCGCGTAGCCGACCAGGGCATGCAGGGCCGCGAAGCCGACCCCCAGGTACGTTGCGGCGATGGCGGTCCAGAACCACGCGCTGCTCGCGGGGTGTCCGGGAGCGGGCGGGGCGGTGTGGTCTGCGGGCACGTGAACGTCCCGGAAGGTCACGTCGTGGCTGCCGCTGCTTCTGAGCGCGAGGGCGTCCGTCCAGGTCGGCTCGACCTGCACGCCGGGGGCCTGCATGGGCACCAGCAGGCGCAGGACCTCGCCGTCCGGGGTGGCCGCCGTGACCAGGGCCAGGCTCAGCGCGCGGGCACCCGTCGCCCAGGTCTTGCGGCCGGTGACCCGCCAGCCATTCCCGCCCGGCACGGCGGCTGTGCGCGGCAGGCCCCCGCGCGAGGGGCTGCCCAGTTCCGGCTCGCTCGCCAGCGAGTTCACCAGCTGGCCCTCCACGCTGGCCCGCGCCAGCACCGCCAGCAGCGCCTCCGGCACCGTCCGCCCCTGAAAGGCCGCCCCGACCACATGGGTGTGCATCGCCAGCACCAGCGCCAGCCCGGCGTTCGCCTCGCCCAGCGTGGTTTGCGCCGCCGCGTACTGCTCCAGCGTCGCGCCCAGGCCGCCCGCCTCGCGCGGCAGCGTCAGCCGGGTGTAGCCGCTCGCCCGCAGCGCCTCCGCCGCCTCCGGCGTCACGTCCTCGGCGACCTCGCAGGCCTCGGCGTGGGCGCGGATGGACTGGGCGGCGCGTTCCGTCACGGCCTGCATCTCCGGAGGCAGGGTGGGGGAGAGGTCGGGCGTCATGTCCGGCAGGCTAGCGCGCCGCCCAGTCCTGCGGCAGTTTCGGATTCGCTCAAAACAGAATATAATCTATTCACTATGTCCAGAGCTTCCAGAGATTCGGCCCGCGCCGTGATTCAGGCCCGCTTCCGCGAGAGTGTGGACCGCGATGTGAGCGGTCTGGCGGCCCAGCTCTGCCAGGAACGGGGCCTGTCCACCCCGGACGGCACGCCCGCCCAGACCCTCTGCCTGGGAAGCCACGCCGCGGTCACGCGCCTGGTCTGGGAGCACCTTCGCCCCGACTGGGAGGAGGTCGTCTACGTGTACGACGGCACCCGCGGCGAGCAGGCGCGCTACCTGAATGCCAAGCTGCACCTCACGGTCACGCTGGCCGCCGCCGGAGACGAGCAGACACCGGGGGTGGAAGCCGCGCTGCTCGCCGCGCAACGTGCCCTGCACGCCCTCTGGCTGGTGTGGGCGGGCTATCAGGCCACCACCACGGACGCCCTGGCCCACGCGGTGACGGAGTTCGAGGACGTGCGCTGAGAGGCGATGAGCCGTGAGCTATGAAAAAGATGGCTGACGCCAGAAGCGGAAGCTTCCGAGTGGTGGTTCATAGCTCAAAGCTCATCGCTCACCGCTGCGCACTGCGGTACGCTGATTTCCCATGACCCAGCCTGGCCCCCGCCTGCCCGAAGAGTTTCGTGCCCTGCGCGCCGTCAAGGACGAGTCGGGCGCGCGGTCCGAGTTCCAGACCCTGACCCTGGCCGACCTGCCCGCCGGCGACGCGCTGGTGCGGGTCACGCACTCCAGCCTGAACTACAAGGATGGGCTGGCCGTCGCGGGCCGCCCCGGCGTGCTGAAGTCGTACCCGATGACCCCCGGCATCGACCTGGCCGGAACAGTGGTTGAGGACCGCAGCGGCACCTACGCGCCCGGCACGCCCGTCCTGCTGACCGGCTGGGGCATCGGTGAGCGCCAGGACGGGGGCTATGCCGAATACGCGCGGGTCCGCCCCGAGTGGCTGGTGCCGCTGCCGGAGGGCACGGACGCGCGGTGGGCCATGAGCGTGGGCACGGCGGGCTTCACCGCCATGCTCGCCGTGATGGCGCTGGAGGAACACGGCGTCACTCCCGGCAGCGGCGAGGTGCTGGTGACGGGCGCGGCGGGGGGTGTGGGCAGCACGGCGGTCGCTCTGCTCGCGGCGGCGGGCTTTGCGGTCACGGCCAGCACCGGGCGGCAGGAGGAGGAAGCCTACCTCCGCTCCCTGGGGGCTTCCAGTGTGATAGGCCGTGAGGAACTGCCCGCCCTGAAGCGCCCCCTGGAAAAGGAACGCTGGGCGGGCGTGGTGGACAGCGTGGGGGCCGACACGCTGGCGGGGGCACTCGCCAGCACGCGCACCCACGGCGCGGTCGCGGCCTGCGGTCTGGCGGGCGGGAATGCCCTGGACACCACCGTCTTTCCCTTCATCCTGCGCGGGGTGAACCTGCTGGGCATCGATTCGGTCAATTGCCCCGCCGAGCGCCGCCGCGCTGCCTGGGCACGCCTGGCCCGTGACCTCCCCGCGGACAGGCTCGCGGACGTGACCCAGGTGCGGCCGCTGAGTGACGTGCCCGCCCTGGCCGGGGAGATTCTGGCGGGGCGTGTGCGGGGCCGGACCGTGATCGAGGTGGGGGGCTGAGCGGGGATGTGTGGGATTTCGCGGCCTCCGGACTGGGGATGACAGTAGACTGAGCGCGTCATGAACAACCTGCCCCGTTTCGTGCTGTTTGCCGGTGCCGCCCTCGCCCTGACCGCCTGCGGCAACAACACGCCGCCCCAGGCTTCCGATCAACCGACCGTCGCCGTCATCAACGGCAAGGTGACGACCTGGAGCGGCAGCGGGACGGTCAGCGTGCCCGACCTGGCGGATGTCAGCGCCCCCGTGAACGCGGACGGCACGTTTGCCCTGACCCTGCCTGGCGAGGCGGCCCTGAGTGGCAAGACCATGACCGCCGCCGACGTGATGAGCGGGCTGCGCTGCACCGGCACGGTCACCAGCAGCACGCCGAGTACGCGCGGTTACGTGGTGGCGGTTCTCAATGTTCAGGACATGAACGGCACGCGGCAGGTGAGCGCGGTCGAGGGCCGCAAAACCGGCCCGCTGAGCCGGGGCCTGCACGCCCGCGCGTGGCTGTACGCCGACGGCGCGACCCAGCTGCGCGGCACAGTCAACTGCGCGGCGCTGCTGGGCATCTCCGCCATCAGCAACCTGCCCGTCACCGTGTCGGTCAACACCCAGCGCGGCTGGAATGTGGTGGACCTGAACATCACCGCCAGCGCGAGTGTTTTCGGGCAGCTCAGCGCCGAGGGCACCGCCGTCAACTCGGCGGCGGGCACGGGCACGACCGAATGGCGGACCACCGCGGAGCTTCAGTCGCAGATCGGCTTCTGACCCCTTTCCCTTTTGGGAAGCCGGACACCCGCGAACTGGGATGTCCGGCTTTTACGCCCTTAGCGTAACGCGCTATCCTGCCGGGGATGACCGCCGCCCCACCCTCCTCTGCCCCCGTCCCCACCGACCAGCGCGCCCGCGAAGTCCTGAAGGCCGTGTGGGGTTACGACGCCTTTCGCGGCGTGCAGGCCGACATCGTCCGCACGGTGGCCGAGGGGGGCAATGCGCTGGTGCTGATGCCGACGGGCGGCGGCAAAAGCCTGTGCTATCAGGTGCCCTCGCTCCTGCGGCCCGGCGTGGGCATCGTGGTCTCGCCCCTGATCGCGCTGATGAAGGACCAGGTGGATGCACTGCGGCAGGTGGGCGTCCGGGCCGCCTTCCTGAACTCTACCCTCAGCCCGGAAGGGGTGCGCGAGGTGGAAGACGCGCTGCTGGCCGGGGACCTTGACCTGCTGTACGTCGCGCCCGAACGGCTGCTGCTGCCCCGCACCCTCGACCTGCTGGACCGCGCCCCGGTCGCCCTCTTCGCCATCGACGAGGCCCACTGCGTCTCGCAGTGGGGGCACGATTTCCGGCCCGAGTACGGGCAACTGCACGTCCTGCCCGAACGCTTCCCGCATCTGCCGCGCGTCGCGCTGACCGCCACCGCCGACGACCGCACGCGGGCCGACATCTTGCGAGTGCTGGGGCTGCAAGGCGCCCCGCGGTTCATCTCCTCCTTCGACCGCCCCAACATTCAGTACCGCGTGGCGCAAAAGGAAGGCCCCAAGAGCCAGCTTCTCGACTTCATCCGCTCGGAGCACGCGGGCGACGCGGGCATCGTGTACTGCCTCTCGCGCAAGTCGGTGGAGGAGACGGCGAAGTGGCTCCAGGCGCAGGGGGTGGACGCGCTGCCCTACCACGCGGGCCTCTCGCCGCGCGAGCGGAATCTGGCGCAGGACCGCTTCCTGAACGAGGAGGGGCTGGTCGTGGTGGCGACGGTGGCCTTCGGGATGGGCATCGACAAGCCCAACGTGCGCTTCGTGGCGCACCTCGACCTGCCCAAGAGCATGGAGGGGTACTACCAGGAGACGGGCCGGGCCGGGCGCGACGGGCTGCCGGGCACCGCCTGGATGGTCTACGGCCTGGCCGACGTGGTGAACGTGAAACGGATGCTGGCGCAGAGCCTGGCCCCCGAGGAAGTGAAGCGCGTCGAGGCCGCCAAACTCGATGCCCTGCTCACCTACTGTGAGGCGAGTACCTGCCGCCGCCAGGTCCTGCTGGGCTACTTCGGCGAGAGGCTGCCGGAGCCGTGCGGCAACTGCGACGTGTGCCTGAATCCGCCGCGTGTCCGCGACGCTACCCGCGAGGCGCAGATGGCCCTTTCCGCCGCCATCCGCACCGGCAACCGCTTCGGCGCGGCGCACCTCACCGACGTGTTGCTGGGCCGCGACACCGAGAAGGTGCGGGCGATGGGCCACCACCTGCTGCCCACCTTCGGCGTCGGGCAGGGGCACGACGAGAAGACGTGGCGGGGGCTGCTGCGCCAGCTGGTCAGCCTGGGGTACCTCGCGGCGGGCGACCACCACGGCCTCAGCGCCACTGGCAAGGCCCGCCCCTTGCTGAAGGGCGAGGAAACGCTGAAGCTGCGTGAGGAAACGCTGGTGCTGAAGCCCTCCAGACGCGACCGGGAGCGCGCTCCCCGCCAGGGCCGCGCCCCGGTGGACGCCCAGGACCAGCCACTGTTTGAGGCGCTGCGTCAGTGGCGGCTGGCGAAGGCCCGCGAGCAGGCCGTGCCCCCCTACGTCATCTTCAACGACGCGACTCTGAAAACCATCGCGGAATTGCGCCCCGGCAGCCTCGCCACCCTGGGCAGCGTGAGCGGCGTGGGCGGGCGCAAGCTGGAGCAGTACGGCCAGGAGGTGCTGGAGGTGGTGCGGGAAGCGGTCAGCCGTCAGCCCTCAGCGGTCAGCCAACAGCAGACGGAGGCCGCGCGGGGGGCAGCGGGGAACGCGACGGTGCTGGGATTACTGCGGGGGAGCGTCCAGCTGCCAGAGGCCAGCCATCAGCCTTCAGCGAGCAGCCGTCAGCCGGAAACGCCACCCGCCGCCCTCTTCCCGTCCTCCCCACAGCCCACACCCCACAACCCACAACCCAATCCCGAGGTCGCAGAGGCCCTGCGCGAACTTCGCAAGGAACTCAGCCGCGAGACGGGGCACAGCGCCTTCGTCATCTTCCCGAACGCGACCCTCGAAGCCCTGGCCGCCCGGCAGCCCCGCACCCTGGACGACCTGCGCGGCCTGCCGGGGATGGGCGAGAAGCGCATCGAGGCGTATGGCGAACGAATCATCGACGCCGTGCTGACGGTGCTGGACGGGTAGACTGGGCCGCACCTCCCTCCGCAACCTCGACCTCATCACGCGTCACGCGGCAGGCGTCACCGAGGACGCGGCGTACCACCGCGGCGGGAAAACTGGGTGTTGGGGCACGCTCTGGCAAGCCACACGGCGTTCCGGAGCCGCTGAAGGCTGTTCCCGCTGGCCTCGACGTGCAGGGCATCCGCGCCCGCTCCAGCAGGGGCACCTTCCTTGGGTCGAACGGTCAAGAGGTCTGACCTTCGAAAGAGTCCGGGAGCAACAGGCAGCCCGGCTGTTCGACGGTCTGACCGTTAGACAGTCGACTCCTGAGCGCCCCCCTCAATCCCCCGCCTGCGCTGCTGCGGGCTGTCCCAGCCGCAAGGTCAGGCTCAGCACGAAGCCCGCCGCGACCAGCCCGACGGCCAGCAGGTAGGCGCGGCGCAACCCCTCCGCCAGGGCCGGGCCGCCCGAGGCGATGGCCCCCGCGCCGATCAGCAGGGCCATCAGCGCGACCCCCAGCGCCCCGCCCATCTGCCGGGCGAACAGCACGCCGCTGGTCACGGCCCCCAGTTCCGGGCGGGCGGCCTGTTCCTGGGCCGAGAGCAGCAGGCTCAGCATCGCAAAGCCCATGCCCATCCCCACCACGAAGCCCAGCGCGGACGTGACCCACAGTGGCGCGTGGACCGTGAAGGTCAGCAGCGCGAACGTTGCTGTCAGCACCAGGAAGCCCAGTTGTGCCAGCCGCGCCAGCGGCACCCGGGTCAGCAGTGGGGCGCTCAGCATGCTCGCCAGCGTCCAGCCCACCAGCATCGGCGTGAGGATCGCCCCCGCGCCCGTCGCACCGCGCCCGCCGACCCCCTGCGCGTAGAGGGGCAGGTACGCGATGACCCCGAAATAGGCCGCGCCCCCCAGCAGGTTGCCCGCGAAGGCGATGGCGGTGGTCCGCTGCCGCAGCGCCCCCATGGGCAGCAGCGGTTCGGGGTGCCGCCGCTCGACCCCGACGGCGGCAAGCAGCGTCAGCAGGCCCAGCGCGACCAGTCCCCACGCCCGACCCTCCAGCCCCCACACTGTCAGCCCGCTCCCCACGGTAAAGAGGGCCGCCCCCGCCCAATCGAGCCGCGCCGGGCGGGGCGTGCCTGTCTCGGGCAGGTGCCGCAGCGCGATCGCCAGCGCCGCCAGACCAAACGGCAGGCTGGCATAGAAGGTCCAGCGCCACGACAGCGTGTCGGTCAGCCAGCCCCCCAGCAGCGGCCCCAGCAACCCCGACAGCCCCCACACGGCGCTGATAAAAGCTTGCACCCGCCCGCGCTCGCTGAGCCGGTAGGTTTCGCCCACGATGGTCATCGTGAGGGGCAGGACCGCCCCCGCGCCCAGGCCCTGGAGGGCACGCGCCGCCACCAGCCAGCCCATGCTCTGCGCGAGGCCGCACAGGGCACTGCCCACCAGAAACAGCACCACGCCCACCAGATACAGCCGCCGCCGTCCCACCACGTCCGAGGCCCGGCCCCACAGCGGGCTGCTGACAGTGCTGGTGAGCAGGTACACGGCAAAGGGCAGCGCGTACAGCCGCTGGCCTCCCAGGTCCGCGATCACGCTGGGCATGGCGGTCGCCACCACGCTCGATTCGAGGGCGGCCAGAAACACGCCCAGAATCAGGCCGGTGGTGGCGAGTTGCCGGGCACGCTGCGCGGCGGGGGAGAGGGTGGGCGGCTCGGTCATGGGGGCAGGCTACCGCAGACAGAAAAGCGCCGCCCCCGGTGAGGGAAGCGGCGCTTGAAGGGAAAGGGTTATCGGCGTTCGACGGGAATTTCGGGGATAGCGCGGTGGGTGGCGGCACTGCGGGCACCCATCACGGTGAGCAGCAGGGTCAGACCCGCGGTGAGCAGCCAGCCCAGCCCCGTGTTGCGGGCGGCA